>JAPPGV010000076.1 GCA_028821235.1 bacterium | reverse complement strand
GGCCGCGATGGGGTCCCCGGCTCATCGACCTCGACCTGATCCTGTACGGCGACCGTACTATCCGTACGCCGTCCGTGGAGGTTCCCCATCCCCGCTACCGGCAGCGCCGCTTCGTCCTGGAACCCCTGGTCGAGGCGTGGCCCGACGCCCGCGACCCGGACGGCACCCCGGTGGCCGATCTGCTCGAGGCCGTGTCCGGCCAGGGGGTGGCCCCGGTAACGGTGCCCGGCTGGCCGCACGCCGGCCACCGCAGCCGAAGCGCCGACGCTCCCAACTGACCCTTCGGTCACATGTCCACCGTGAAGATCGGCATCGCTGATGTTTGCTTTGCCCCTGATGTATGAAGTTTCACGCATCATGAATGAGATTCGAGTATTGTGTGTGAAGTTTCGCGCATCATGCCGAGTCGGGCGGGGAGGTCATGAGTTCGATGCAGGTTGGTTGCACAGACAGAGCCGCTAAGCGAATCCGCCGGGGGGGGGGTCTGGCTCGCCGCCATCTCGGCCCTGGCCCTGCTGCTCACTCCAGGGACCGCAGTAGCGCAGAACGCTCCGTACGTCACCGGAGTCACAGTGAGCGGTGCCGAACTGACAATCACCTTCAGCGAGAATCTATCGGGGAGCGATCCGATAGGCATGAACTGGAATCATGTCCAGTTCAGCGTCACGGTTGACGGCACCCCCCAGACAATCGTTAGCGTCGACCCCCACCACACTTTCGGGCACCTATGGGTCGGGCTGGCGATGGCGCCTCCCGCTGGCGCCGTCGTCAAAGTGTCCTATAACAAGGACGCGCGCGCCGACCATCGCCTGCGTGACGCGGACAACAACGTGTTGGAGAGCTTCACTCAGGTCGTGACGGTCCCATATACCCGCGAGGACGTCTACGCCGCGTTGAAGTCGTATTTTTCCGGCACGGGGACGTTGGCCGGGGTCAATCGCTCCATTCTGGGGTTCCATGGCGACGCCCAGAGCTACCACGAGGCGTTGCTGGAGGTGGTCGATGAGGGTCGGCTGGATGATGTGGTGCCTGAGGGCCGCACGGCGTGGGGGAGGAAGGTGGTGAACCCGGACGGGACGGAGTCGTACCCGACCCAGAACTGGGGCTGGGGGGGCGAAGGGTTCCCCAAGAGGTTCTGTTACCAGTTCCAAGGGGTGGAGAGGTGCATAGAAGATACGAGTGAGACTTGGGGTTGGGGTAAGCAGAATATGTGTGGTGGCGAGCCCCAGCCCGGGTTTCATGAGAACGACTATGGGGACTTCTTTTGGGCGTGCACCCCCGACGGGCAGTGGGTTCCGGTGAGGCGGCACCGGCCCGGTGTCGACTACTCACATGACGATGACCTGGTGCCTTCTGTGAAGCCTCTTCCACAACACGATGCTGGACGTAATGATCCTGATGGGGATGACCCTGATGTGCCGGACAACCAGAAGTGCCTCTTCAGGGACGAGAAAGGCAATCTGGCCCCGTTGTTCAGGGCCGATTTGCATCCGCAGGATCATCCGAACCCGCAGCTACGAGGCAAGCCCGTCAGGGTGAACGGGGTGGTTCAGGGCACCACCATCCACGGGCGGAACTGGGATCCGATCGCCAAGGTGTGCAGAGGTTCCTGAGCGTTCGGGTCTGCGATGGTTGGTGTAGTTGACCGCACCACAGCGGCACCACTGCATCAAGAATGCGAAGAGGGCTGATGTCGGGCAGAAGGCCTGCCGCGGTCGCGGTGCTAGTTGTTGCCGCGGCGGCTGCGGCTGTGTTGTGCCTGTCGGTGCCGGCTGGTGCGGGTGGGCATCGGGCGGTGCGGACGTTTGACGCGGCTGTGGTGGAGCCCGGCGGTGAGGTGGAGGTGCGGATCAGGGCGCGGGACTTCGGACAGTTCGGCAGGGTCAGCGAGGCGCTGCCCGAGGGGTGGACCTACTCGGGTTCGAGCCTGCCTGAGGCCGCGGTCACCGTCGAGGACGGCGGTGTGGTCCGGTTCTTGTTGTTGAACCCGGAGCCGTCCTCGACGTTTGCGTTCACCTACACGTTGACCGCGCCCGACACCGACGGGGTGTTCGCTCTGTCGGGGACTATCGAGGATTCCGCCCGGGCCAGCGTGGCTGTCCTCGGGCACCGCGAGATCGTGGTGGTGGACGCCTCATATACGGAGCCGGTAGCGCACCTTCACACCTCCGGCGTTCTCGACGGCACGCTGTGTGCTGACGGTTTCTGCCCCAGCCGGCCGGTAGACCGCAAGACCATGGCGGTGTGGATCGTGCGCCTCCTCGACGCAAGGGATCCCCGCCCGATCACCGAGTCGAGGTTCGACGATGTGGACCCGGCCGGCTTCCATGGCCGGTTCATCGAGCGGCTGGCTGAGCTGGGTGTGACCGCCGGATGCGGCGACGGCCGCGGGTTCTGCCCCGACCGCGGCGCTTCGCGGGCGCAGGTGGCGGTGTTGTTGTCACGGGCCTACGACCTGCCCGAGGGTCCCGACCCCGGTTTCAGCGACGTGGCCTCCGACGCCTGGTACGCGGCTGATGTGGCCAGGCTCGCGGCGTCGGGCATCACGGCGGGCTGCGGCGACGGGACCGGGTTCTGCCCCGACCGCGACACCACACGCGGCCAGATGGCCATATTCCTGCACCGCGCCGAGACCGCCGACGGTTCTTAAGGCGGTGACGGGGCGGTAGCACTTTCGCCCTATAGACTGCCGGGTTGTGATAGGTCTCCTGAAGGCGATCCGCGGGTTGCTGATCCTGGTCGCCCTGCTGCTGGCGGTGATCCCCCTGGTGATGCTGATCAGCCTGCTGACCGGTGGTACGGGATACGGCCTGTGCGCTGACGGTCTCGCCAGCTGCGATACCGCCTTCCTGACCGGACCGGCAGTGGCGGCCCGCATCTGCCTCGCGCTGCTCATGGTTGCCGCCGCCGTCCGGGTGATCTCCCGGATCGTCAGCCGGGTCGAGAAGGACCGCCGCTGGGCAAGAGCCCGATCCCGCTACTCGGACCTGGCCGACTGGGCCGACCGCCTCCGGTAACCGACCTCCTCAGCCGGTCTGCTCCATGAGCTCGGCGATGGTATGGCTCACGAGATACAGGCCCTTGGCGGTCACGCTCATGCCACCGTCACCTGTGTCGAGCGATCCGCTGATCACCAGCCGGTTGCCCCTACGTTCTTCGACCCGGCCCCGGAGATCGATCACCCCCGCGACGCCGACCGGGCGGCGGTAGCGCAGCTCCAGCCTCCCGGTGACGCATAAGACCTGCTCCTGGAGGATCCCGGCCCAGACCAGGATCTCGTCGAGGGCGGTGGCGGCGATCCCGCCATGGAGGTTCCCGATGGTGCCTTGGAGGTCGTGGCGGGCGGTGAACGTCGCCACCACGTCGTCCCCCCGGATGTCGAAGTCGTCGATGTGGAGTCCGATCGGGTTGGTCCGCCCGCAGGCGAAGCACTCGTCCCCGGTGTGTCGCCTGAGGGCATCGACTATGTCGGCGACCGGCGGGACAGGTTCAGCCAAACCGGATCACGCCGCCGTCGACCGACGCCACGCTGGTCACCGCCCAGACCGGCCAACCCCGTTCCTCGATCAGGCGACGGGCGCCAACCCAGGCCTTCTCGATGGCGAAGACCGCCCCCAGCATCTCGCAGCCGAGTTCCTCGACTATCTCGCCCAGCGCCACCGCGGTCCGTCCCTGGGCGAGGAAGTCGTCCACGACCAGCGCCCTCATTCCGGGCTCCAGCACGTGCCTGCGGATCTCGATCGTGTACTCGAAGCCCTTGGTGGCCGACCGCACCTCCTTGCTCACCGCCTTCCTGGGCCCCGGTAGGACGTACTTCTTGGCATAGACCATGGGGAGACCCAGCTGCGTGGCGGCGGTCAGGGCGGGAGGTATCCCGCTCGCCTCGGCGGTGACGATGACATCCGGCCGGAGCGGGGCGGCGATCTCGGCGATCCGGCGGCCGAACTCGACCATGACGGTGGGGTCGACCCGGTGGTTCAGGAAGGTGTCGGCGCTGATGATCTCACCGCTGACGCTTGACCGCTCGAGTATGTAGCGCTCCAGGTCCATGCGGCCTGCACGATACCCGCACCAGGCCCGCCGACGCCGGGGGCCGGCTCAGTCAGGCGGGAGGGACTTCGGCTCGAACGGGCACAGCCTGGCGAGCTCGCACTCCCAGCACCGGGGCTTGCGAGCGCTGCAGACGTCCCTGCCGAACTGGATGATCCGCATCGAGAGATGCTGCCATTCGTGGCGGGGCACCAGGGCCTTCAGGTCCTGCTCGATCCTGGTGGGGTCGTCCTCGGTCGTGAGCGAGAGCCGGTTGGTGATCCTCCGCACATGGGTGTCCACCGCGATCGCCGGCTGTCCGAACGCCTCCGCCAGCACCACCGAAGCGGTCTTGCGTCCCACCCCCTTCAATGTCACCAACTCGGCCATCTCATCGGGAACCACTCCGTCATACCGCTCCACCAGGTCCTGTGACAGGGCGATGATCGAGCGGGTCTTCTGGCGGTAGAAGCCGGTTGAGAAGATCACCCGCTCGACGTCTTCGGGGTCGGCGGTGGCCAGGTCGTCGGGCGTGGGCCAGCGCGCGAACAGCTCGGGGGTGGCCCGGTTCACGTTCTCGTCCGTGGTCTGGGCGGAGATGACCGTCGAGACCAGCAACTCGAAGGGGTTGGCGTACTCGAGAGCCGTCGCGATCTCGGGGTAGCGGGAGGCCAGCCGGTTGACGATGCGCCGGGCGTAGCCCCGTTCCCTTGCGGTCGGAACGGTCCCGTCCGCCCGAACTTCACCCCTTGCCATGATTCTCAGGTTAGATAAGTGGTCTGTCTGCGGAATGACCTGGCGTGTTCTGGCTGCCATCGGCGTCCCGTCGCTGCGTTCCGCCTCCTCAACGTACCCTTCGGGTACGCCTTCGTCAGCGGGCCTTGCGAGGAACACCGCTGCCGACGCCATAACACACCGCCACTCCACAGACAGACCACTGCCTCGGGTCCGTCCGTCCCAGATTGCGCGTCGACGGTGGTCACAGGCCATAAGCTTCCAGGGCTCATCATGTTCCGCATAACCGACGACGACCGCACCATCGCCCGCCTGGCCGTTCCGGCTCTGGGCGCGCTGGCGGCCGAGCCCCTGGTGGCGCTGGTCGACACCGCCTTCGTGGGCCGCCTCGGCGAGGTTCCCCTGGCCGCCATGGGGGTGGTAACCGGCATCCTCGGCCTGGCGTTCTTCGTCTTCATCGTCCTGGCCTATGCCGGGACCCCGCTCATCGCCCGGGCGATCGGGATCGGCGACCACGAGCGGGCCGCGGAAGTGGCCGTGCAATCCCTGACCGTGGCTGCCGTGCTGGGCGCAGCCGGGCTGGTCCTGGTCGAGGGCGCCGCCCCCCAGCTGGTCGGCCTGATGGGCGCGGGACCGGATGTGGCGCCGCATGCGATCTCCTACCTGCGGATCCGCGGCCTCGGCCTGCCCGCGATCCTGATGATCACCGTCGGGCACTCGGTGTACCGGGGGGTGGGCGACACCCGCACTCCCATGTTCATCAGCGTCGGCCTCAGCCTCGTCAACCTGGTTCTCGATCCCTTGTTCATATTCGGATTCGGCTGGGGACTGCCGGGCGCCGGCGTCGCTTCGGTGATCGCCCAGACCCTGGGTGGTGGAGCCTTCCTCTACTACTTCCTGACCGGGCACACGGGGCTGGTGCTCCGCCGGGCCCGGCCCCGGTGGGATGACCTGCGGGAACTGATCAGCGCCGGGTCGGCTCTGTTCGTGCGGACCTCGGCGCTCGTGGCCACCCTCACGCTCGCCGTGGCGGTGGCCGCCCGCCTGGGTGACACCGAGGTGGCTGCCCACCAGGTGGCGGTGCAGGTATGGATCTTCCTGAACCTGGCCGTCGACGCGGTGGCGATCGCCGCCCAGAACCTGGTGGCGGGCCATCTCGCCACCGACCGGGCGGCTGCGCGCCGGTTCTCCCAACGGATGCTCCTTTGGGGGTTCTGCTGGGGCATGCTTCTCGCCGCGGCCTTCTGGTTGATGCGCCAACACCTGCCCGGGTGGTTCACCACCGACCCGGCGGTGGCCGCGCTCGTGATCACCCTGATACCGATCATCGCCCTGAGCCAGCCCCTGAACGGCCTGATCTTCGTGCTGGACGGGATCATGATCGGCGCCACCGACTTCACTTACATGGCCAAGGCGATGGTCTTCGTCGCGGCGGTGGCATGCTTGCTGCTGCTCATGGCCGGATCGATCAGCGCCGTCTGGTGGGCATTGGTCGCCATGAACGTCCTTCGCCTGGCAACCCTTTACCCGCGCTACCGCTTGGTGGTCGTGTGACCCATCTCGTCGCCCAGCGTTTCCGGAATGAGGAGTTGGGCGAGCATCGCCACGAGGACCCCCACCCCCAACACGGTCACCGTCATCGGCAGGCTCCAGAGCTCGATGGTGGTGGCGGCGATGGTCAGGCCGAGGATCGACCCGAGCACGGCCAGGGTGTGCAGCCATTGGGTGGCGGTGGCCCTGATGGCGGTGGGGAACAGCTCGGTTCGCTGGGCGGCGCTGACGGGCAGGGCGGCCGAGCTTCCGAAGGCCGACAGCGTCGCGGCCACGATGAGAAGGTCTCTGCTCGACGTCCAGTAGAAGCCGATCCCGCCCGCCAGCCCCACGACCAGCGAGAGGAGGATGGCCGGCTTGCGTCCCAGGGTGTCACCCATGCGCCCGCCCAGGAAGAAGCCGGTCCCTCCCAGCGTGCCGCCGATCAGCAGGATGCGGGCCGCATCGGATGAGGTCAGGCCGAGACCGTTGACGAGACGTTCGAGGGCGAACGTCACCGCCACCGCCGAGAAGGCGCTCACCGAGAGGCTGTAGATGCCGGCCAGCCAGAACCGCCCCGCAGAGCGGCCGAAGAGCGGGGCGAACACACCGCCGCCGGTGTCGAACTGGAACACCCTGCTCTCCTCGACCCTCCCTCTCAACCACAGGTAGATGGGAAGGCCGGCGAGCGACGCCGCGAACAGGAGGCGCCAACCGGTCTCGCTGGTCTGGGCGATCGGGAGGGCGAGGAGTCCCGCTCCCGACCCGAGGGCCACGGCGGTCGAATAGAGGCTGATCGCCCAGGCTCGGTTGTTCCAGTTGACCTGCTCGGCCAGCAGGACCGTGGCCAGCATCGCCATCGCGGCCGCACCCATGCGGGCGACCACCTGCAGGGCGGTGTACACCGTGGGGGAGAAGGCCGCTGCCGTGGCTCCGGTGGCCAGCATGAGCATCAGGTATGCCATCAGGAACGGACCTCTACGCCCCCAGCGGTCTCCGAACACCGCGTAGACGACGGCAACCAGAGAGCCGATGCGAGCGATGGCGAACAGGTAGCTCATGTCGGACTTGGACAGTTCGAAGGTGAGCCGGACGAACGGGAGCGTGTTGACGGCCTGGGTCTGCGCGAAGCCTTGGAACAGGCCGGCCAGATACATCAGGCCGAGCAAGCGCCAGTCATCCCGGCGGTATCCGGCAGCCGGCCCGAACATGCGGATCAGGGAGCTCAAGGCATCCATCCCGTGCGCGAGCGTACGATGGACCGCCGGGGGTGATGGTTGGGGCTCGTTGCGGCGAGCGAACCCGGTGTCACAGGGACCATCCCGACCAGGTTACCCGTAACCCTCATGGTCGACGTTGCGATCATCGCCCTCGCGAGCCAACCGCTTTCACGTAGGCGATCGAGCTGACGAGGCGGTCCTCGGGGATGTCGTAGTAGGTACGGAGGACGGACTCGGAGTCGGCGGCCGGCCGGTAGCC
Source organism: bacterium (assembly GCA_028821235.1). Taxonomy (NCBI): domain Bacteria; species bacterium. The sequence goes on along the minus strand of JAPPGV010000076.1, from coordinate 110,624 downwards.
GTTCTTCTCCAAGACACCGCGGGCCTTGTAGTTGTCCGCGTAGGTTCCGGCCACGATCATCCTGGTCGGGTCGGGCACCGTCTGCTCGACATGGCGGATCAGGGCGCCGGCGACACCGCTCCGCTGGTGCTCGGGGAGGACGTACAGGTGGCGGAGGAGCACCACGTCCCCGATGGGCTCGCTACCCGTCACCCCGATCAGGCCCTGGTCCGAGATCGCGCCCCACCAGGTCATCCGATCCGCCTCGGCATCCCAGCCGGACTCGTCCATCTCGGGAGTGTGGAGTTGCTCCGGCGGCAGGAACTCCCGGTACCAACCGGCGGCCGTGTTGATCAGCCCGACCGCCGCCCTCCGCTCCCCGGACCCCAACTCGCGGATTGCCGGGCCGGTGTCGGCGGGCGATGGCCGATCGGGTGTGATCAACGGAGCCTCCTCGTCTCTGCGGGGCCGGCTTGGCAATCCGGCCAGGGGTCAACGGTACACGTTGCCGACGTCCGCATCCGCGCCGCCGGTTGGGGGCGAATGGTGGGTGGTCGCCAGGCAGTCCGACCTGCGATCCGGCGGTCGAGTGCCTACTATGAGAACCCGTCAGATATGGTCGAGCGGGAGTTCTGAATGGTCAGGATCGTGCATATCGTGGGGACGGGAACCATTGGGGAGCCCTTGATCGGTCTCATGGCCGATAACCAGGAAGCTTTCGGCATCGACGAGGTCACCTTCCACAAGCGGACGCCCCTGCTCCGTGAGCGGGGGAAGGTCAACGATCTGGTCAGCCGCGGCGCTCATCTGTCGGTCGACCAGGATCGGTGGGCCGGCTTCGAGGAACTGGGTCACGCACCGAAGCTGGAGGCGTGGGAAGCCATCGAGCGGGCCACGGTAGTGGTCGACTGCACGCCGGCGGGCAACGAGAACAAGGACAAGTACTACCGGAGCGCGTCGGGTGTCAGCGGGTTCCTGGCCCAGGGTTCCGAGTTCGGCTTCGGCAAGATGTATGCGCGGGGCATCAACGACCAGGCTCTCGACCGGGAGGAGGACCGCTTCCTCCACATCGTGTCGTGCAACACCCACAACATCGCGGTGCTTCTCAAGACCCTCGGCTTCGACGCCGACGGGACCAACCACATTGTCGAGGGGTCCTTCCTCTGTATCCGCCGGGCCAATGACATCAGCCAGGCCGGCGGGTTCATCCCGTCTCCGGAGGTTGGGACCCATTCCAAGGGGAGATTCGGTACCCACCACGCCCGGGATGCCCACCACCTCTTCCGGACGGTCGGAGAGGACCTCGACCTGTTCTCGTCGGCGATCAAGGTCAACAGCCAGTACATGCACGCCTTGCACTTCGAGATAGTGCTGGATCGGGAGATCACCGTTGAGGAGGCCCAGGAGCGCCTCATGGACAACCCGCGGGTGGCGGTCACCTACAAGCGCTCGGCCGGCGAGATCTTCTCCTTCGGGCGAGACCACGGCTATTACGGGCGCATTCTCAGCCAGACGGTGGTTCCGGTCGAGACGCTGGCGGTGCGGGGAGGTAACCGCATCGTCGGGTTCTGCTTCACACCCCAGGACGGCAACCCGATGCTCTCCACCGTGGCCGCGACCCTCTGGTACCTGCATCCGGGCGGCTTCGGTGACCGCCTCGAGGTGCTGGCTCGTTACGTCTTCCAAGAGGTCTGACCTGTTCCCTGCGCCCGGTTCCCAACCCGCCGCCCACCGGCAAGGATGAGGCGACCGCCGGTTCTGATGGCCGGCCTCGTGCTGGCACTTGCCACCATCGCCCTGCAACCGGTGGGCGCGGACGTGGCAGCGGTGCTACCCACCGACACCGAAGAGGGCCGCCCGTTCGCGGATGTCCCGGCCGACGGTATCGACGCTGCGATGATCGACGCCCTCGACGCGCTCGGGATACTGGAGGGGACCGAGTGCGGAACCGGACGCTTCTGTCCCGACGAGTCGATCGGGCGATGGGTCATGGCGGTCTGGCTGGTCAGGGCGGTGGACCACCTGGACGAGCCCGGTCCCGGCCCCGGCCGCTTCACCGACGTCGACGAGGAGGCCTGGTGGTCGGGCTACCCGGAGCGGCTCGCCGAGTTGGGGATCAGCCAGGGATGCGGCTTGATCCCGCCGCGCTTCTGCCCCTCCAGCCCGGTCACGAGGGGGGAGATGGCCACCTTCCTCACCAGAGCGTTCGGTCTGGAGCCCGCCGAGCGGATGGGTTTCACCGACCTGGCCGGGACGGTGCACTCCCCGAACATCCATTCGGCGGTGGCGGCCGGGCTGGTGACCGCCTGTTCCGACGACGGGCTCAGCTTCTGTCACAACGAGCCGGTCACCCGGGTCGAGATGGTCAACTTCCTGGCCAGGGCGCTCGACCTGGCGCCTCCCGCGGTCTACGAGCAGGTGGCGGAGGAGCACGGGATCCGTCACCTGATCTCCGGTTACACCATCCATCACGACTGCTGCGAGCCGCGGGTTGCCAACCTCGAGCTCTTCTCCGACTCCGTGACGGGTGCGGTGGTGCAACCGGGCGAACGGCTGAGCCTCAACAGGCTGGTAGGGCGGCGGACCGTCGACAAGGGATACCTGCCGGCGGACACCTGGGTGGTGGATCGGGTATCGGACACGGTCGGTGGGGGGATCAGCCAGTACGCGGCCACCATGTACAACGCCATCTTCTGGGGAGGGTTCATCGGCAGCTACGCCCGGCCTCACAGCGTGTACATCCCTCGTTACCCACCCGGTGTCGAGGGGACCCTCGACTACCCCTCCATCGACCTGTCTTTCCGGAACGACACCCAGAGCCCGGTTCTGGTGGTGAGCGACTACACGGACACCTCCCTGACGGTGAAACTGTACGGGGACAACGATGGGAGAGCCGTGATCGGGGAGTGGAAGGACGGTTGGCACACCCTGGACGTGCTGACGCAGGGCGGGCCGGACGCCCGGGTGGTCACCGGCCAGGTCTCCCGTCCCTACCGCTACGTCGACCCGCCCTCCACCCGGTACATCTCCAACCCGGATCTGGGGATCGGTGAGTCGATCGTGATCGAACCGGCTCGGAAGGGCTGGACGGTGCGTGTCGACCGGACCGTGACCGTCAACGGCCGGGACAGGGATCAGTCGTGGTGGGTCAGTTACAGACCGGTCCGCGCCATCATCGAGGCCCACCCGTGCGTGATCAGCGACACGTGTCCCCCCGTGGAGCAACCGGTCGAGGAGGAGGAGGAGAACGGAGAGGTGGGACCGCAGCCGTTCTGAGCGACAGCGGGGCAATCCAGCCACCCTCCTAGACTTCCCGCCCGTGAGGTCGCGCACCAGCCCCAGCATCCATATAACCACCCTCGGTTGCTCCAAGAACCAGGTCGACTCCGACAAGGTGTCCGCCATGCTCCACCAGGCGGGCTACCGCTCGGCCGGGTCTCCCGAGGAGGCGGACGTGGTGATGGTCAACACCTGCGCCTTCATCGAGGCCGCCCGGGCCGAGTCGGTCGACACCATCCTCGATCTGGAGGACGCCAGGGCGGACGACGCCCGGCTGGTGGTGATGGGCTGCATGGCGCAACGCTTCGGAACCGAGCTGGAGGAGGCGCTGACCGGGGTCGATGCGGTGGTCGGCCTCGACCGCTACGGCGAGTTGGTGGGCATGCTCGACTCGATGACCGATTGGTCGCCGGTACGGATCGGTCCACGGCGCTCACCGATGGACATCCTGGACCTGGCGCACCGGCCCACCCCGGTCTTCCCCTACGCCTACGTGAAGGTTGCCGAGGGATGCGACAAGACCTGCGCCTTCTGCGCCATACCGCTCATACGGGGCCCCCAACGCTCGCGGCGTCCCACCTCCATCAGGGACGAGATCGACGGGCTGTGCCGGGCGGGTGTGTCGGAGATCGTCCTGGTCGCCCAGGACCTGGCCGCCTACGGGCGTGACATCGGGGTGGCGACCCGGGATACCATCGTCGACCTGATCCGGTTCGTCTCGGATGTCGAGGAGCTGGTCCGGATACGGCTGCTCTACCTGTACCCCACCGAGATCCGGCCTCCCCTGATCGAGGAGATGGTCACCAACCCCAGGCTGGCGCCCTACTTCGACCTCAGCCTCCAGCACGCGTCGCGCCGCCTCCTCCGGTCGATGCGCCGTCCCGGGAGCACCGGCAGCCACCTTCGTCTCATCACCCGGATCCGGGATGCGGATCCGGATGCTGCGTTGAGGTCCTCGTTCGTCGTCGGCTACCCGGGCGAGACCGAAGAGGATGTGGACGAGCTGATCGACTTCCTGGGCGAGGCCGATCTCGACTGGGCCGGCTTCTTCCCGTACTCGCCCGAGGCGGGCACGGCGGCCGTCGACCTGCCGGGACGGATCGATCCGGACGAGGTCAACGACCGGGTGCGGGAGCTGAGCCGAGTCCAGGAGATGATCACGGCCCGGCGCAACGCCGAGCAGGTGGGGAGGCGGCACAGGGTGCTGGTGGATCAGGTGGAGGACGGGGTACCGGTGGGGCGTTCCTACCGGGAGGCGCCGGACATCGACGGGATGATCTGCCTGGATGCCGGAACGCCCGGCGAGTGGCTCGAGGTCGAGATAACGGGCAGTTACGAGACCGACCTCACCGGCGAGGTCCGCTCCCGGGCGGTAGAGGATCCGGTCGGGTCGAGGGGAGCGGAGTGATCGTCGAAGTGCTGGCGGTGGGGACCGAGCTCCTGCTGGGCCAGACAGTCAACACCAACGCCGCCTACATGGGGGAGCGTTTCGCGGAGTTGGGTCTGGACGCCCACTACCAGGTGGTGGTGGGGGACAACCACGACCGCATGGTGGACGCTATCCGGACCGCCTGCTCACGGGCGGACGCGCTGATCATCACCGGTGGCCTCGGGCCCACCCAGGACGACATCACCCGGGACGCCATCTCCGAGGCGACCGGGCGCCGGATGCTGTTCAGTGAGGAGCAGGCCGTCCGCCTGAGGTCCTTCTGGGACCACCTGGGCCGGCCGTTTCCGGAGAGCAACCTCCGCCAGGCCGAGTATCCGGAGGGCGCCGAACAGCTCCCCAATCCCCGTGGAACCGCTCCCGGCCTGTTCATGGAGCACGACGGGGTCTTGTTGTTCGCCCTTCCCGGGGTTCCGGCCGAGCTGTACATGATGCTCGACGACCATGTCATGCCCCGGCTTCGCAAGGCCACCGGCGCCGGGGAGATCCTGGTGAGCCGCGTACTGCGCACCTGGGGTCTCGGAGAGTCGGCGGTGGCGGTGCTGCTGGATGATCTGTACCACGCCTCGTCCAACCCGTCGGTGGCCTTCCTCGCCTCGGCCGGTGAGGTGAAGGTACGCATATCGGCCAAGGCGGGTTCCGAGGAGGACGCCGGGGCGCTCATCGGACCGGTGGAGGAGGAGGTGCGCCGGCGGCTGGGGGAGTCGGTCTTCGCCACCGACGAGGAGACTCTCGAGGAGATCCTCCTGGACGGGTTGCGGGCGAGAGGATGGACGATCGGCACGGCGGAGTCGGTCACCTCCGGGATGGTGGCAGCCCGGCTGAGCCTCCTTCCGGGGGCATCGGAGGTGTTCCGCGGAAGCGTCATCGCCTATGCCACCGACGTGAAGCGGGACATCCTCGGGGTGCCTTCGGAGATCATCGAGGCCCATGGGGTGATCGGCCCCGGGACCGCGGTGGCGATGGCGGAGGGGGCGGCCGGAGTGCTGGGCGTCGATGTGGCGGTGGCCACGACCGGTGTGGCCGGTCCGGACTACCTGGGCCATCCACCGGGGACGGTTGCCGTGGCGGTGCGCACTCCTCTCGATACCCGATCGAAGCTCCTGCGGATGCCCGGAGACCGGGAGAGGGTCCGGGCCTATGCGACCACGACGGTTCTCCAACTCGCCCGCCTCGCCATCCTGGGCGAGTGGTGGGAGGAGTGAACGCCGCCTTCCGGATCCGCTACTTCGTGGCCCTGTCCCTCCTTCCGGAGGTCCGTCTCGCCGTGAGGGAATGGCGTGACACCCTGGACCTGCCGGGCCGGCCGGTGCCGCCGGAGAAGTTCCACGTGACCCTGCGGTTCGTGGGACCGGCCGACCAGGTGGGGCAGGAGCGGATCATGGCGGCGCTCGACGCCTCCGATCTGGGCCCGTCCTTCCGCTACCGGATCGGCGGGCTCGGGGCCTTTCCGAGGCCGCCCAAGGCGACCGTGGCGTGGGCCGGGTTGGAGGGCGACGAGGGCAGGCTGTCGGTGCTGGCCTCGGTGGTCGATGAGGCGGTGGCGTCGGCCGGGTTCGGCCACGAGGAACGCCCCTTTCGAGCCCATCTCACCCTGGCCAGGATCCGGCCGCCCGCAGACCTCCGTGCGGTTGTCGCCGCTCCTGCCGGGATTCCCGCCCGCGCCACCGAGGTGGTGTTCTACCGGAGCAGCACCGAGGGTCCCCGCACCACCTACCACCCGCTGGAGAGGTTCTCGCTGGCCTGAGCCGGGGTGGTCGGCCGGAAATGCCGGCCTTCCGTTGATTCACCGTGTAGTATACGAACATGTGTTCGTGTCATCCCGGAAGTGCGGTGGCCTGTCTGTGGAATGGCGCTTGGTTGTTTCACAGGCAGACCACTAACCTTGGCTGTGGATAACACGACTGTAGTTCGGCAGGTGTAATTGGTGTATATCGAGTCGGATTCCGGGTCCTGCCCGGCCGAAGCGGGAGGACCGGCGGGTTCTGTCACAGCCTCTCCTTACCTTTGGTCGTGGTACAGGCCCGGCACGAATCCGTCGGCTCGATGACACGAAGGAGTAACCGATGAAGAACAAGGAACGGACGCAGGCTCTGGACTCGGCCATGTCGCAGATCGAGCGGCAGTTCGGCAAGGGATCCATCATGAAGCTCGGTTCGACCGCCCACCAGAAGATCGCCCATATCTCCACCGGGGCGCTGTCCCTCGACCTGGCTCTGGGGATCGGGGGGGTGCCCAGGGGGCGCATAGTCGAGGTGTACGGTCCCGAGTCGAGCGGGAAGACCACCCTCGCCCTGCACATCGTGGCCGAGGCCCAGCGCAACGGAGGGCTGGCAGCCTTCGTGGACGCCGAGCATGCCCTTGACCCCGTCTATGCGAAGGCGGTCGGCGTTGACATCGACGAGCTCCTGATATCCCAGCCCGACACGGGCGAGCAGGCCCTGGAAATCGCCGATACGCTGATCCGCTCCGGCGCTCTCGACGTGTTGGTGATCGACTCGGTGGCCGCACTGGTGCCCAGGGCCGAGATCGAGGGGGAGATGGGCGACACCCATGTGGGTCTCCAGGCCCGGCTGATGTCCCAGGCTCTGCGCAAGCTGACCGCCAACGTCAACCGATCGATGACCACCGCCGTCTTCATCAACCAGCTCCGCGAGAAGATCGGAGTGATGTTCGGCTCCCCGGAGGTCACACCCGGTGGTCGGGCCCTGAAGTTCTATTCGAGCGTGCGCCTGGACATCCGTCGCATCGAAGCGATCAAGGACGGTAGGGAACAGATCGGCAACCGGACGCGGGTGAAGGTGGTCAAGAACAAGCTGGCGCCTCCTTTCCGCATGGCCGAGTTCGACATCATGTTCGGGCAGGGCATCTCCCGCGAGGGCAGCCTCCTGGACGTGGCAGTGGACATCGGGATCGTCAGGAAGAGCGGCGCCTGGTACACGTTCGAAGGCGACCAGTTGGGACAAGGCCGCGAGAAGGCGAAGAGGTTCTTGCGTGAGAATCCCGACCTGGCGATGGTGCTCGAGGCGAAGGTCCTGGCGGCGGTCGGGATCACGGATCCCGAGGAAGCCGGGACGGAAGCTGTCGAAGTCGGGTCCGATTAGCGGTCCGCGCCGCCATTCCACAGACAGACCACCGGCACCGGTAGGGCAGACCAGGCTCTCGGAAGTCGTTAGCCTTCCTGATCAGCACGGGCTCACCTCGGAACCCATGGTGAGCCCGTGCCGCGTAACTCCGAGTGCCCGGAAAGGGGCCAGTCGTGACCAACCGCCGTCGAGACCGATCAGGATCCGGGCCTCCTCGCCGTTCCTCACGTCCTAGCGGGCCCGGCCGGCAAGGGAGCAAGGGGAAACGCCGCGGGCCGAGCGCAGGCGGACGCTCCGGACGTTCGGGAAGCCCGCCGTCCAAGCGGAGGAGCGGGCCGGGTCCCAAGCGGGGATCAAAGCCGGTGCCGGGTCGAGGGTCCAAGTCCGGGCGGGCTTCTGCGCCCCGGTCGAAAGGCCCGCGATCCGCTCGCGCCGGACCCGGTTCCCGCTCCCGGGGCGAACGTCGTACGGCGGGGCGCCCCGGCCGGTCGGAGCAGGACACGCGCCGGCGGCCGGATCGCAAGCCCCCACACGCGGGCGTGGGCGTTCGTAACCTGCCGCGTTGGATGCGAGATGAGATCCACCGGGCCACCCGGAAGGATCGCCGGGATGCCGCTCTGCTGCTGCTATCGGGAGCGGTCGACTCCTACGGGGACGAGGCATTCCCGGCCGCACGCCGCAAGCTGATGGAGGCCAAGCAGCTCAGCCCGCGGTCATCGACGATCCGGGAACTGCTCGGCCTCAGTTCCTACCGGTGCGGGAAGTGGGATGAAGCCCTGGCCGAGCTGCGCGCCTACCGGAGACTGACCGGTGACACCACCCACATGCCCGTCGAGATGGACTCTCTCCGCGCATTGAAGCGCTACCGCGATGTGGAAGTGACGTGGGGCCGGTTCGTGGAGCTCGGCGGCGACCGTCCCACCGAGGCCGAGGCGAGAGTCGTCTATGCCTCATACCTGCTCGATAGGGGGAGGGCTGCGGAGGCGTGGAGGATCGCCGGGACGGATCGCCTTTCCAAGGATGCGCAACCGCACGAGATCCGCTGCTGGTTCGTGGCCGCCCGTGCCGCCCTGGCGATGGGGGAGACGGACGCGGCCGCCCAGTTGACCGAGGCGATCCGCCGGGCGGATCCGGAGATGCCCGGACTCGAGGAACTGATCCAGCAGGTCGAGGAAGCCGGGCCGGGGCGGGGCTAGTGGTCTGTCTGCGAAACAACCGGGTGCTCTGGCGGCCATCGGCGTCCCGTCGCTGCGTTCCGCTTCCTCTACGTACCGCTGCGGGTACGCCTTCGTCAGCGGGCCTTGCGAGGAACACCGCTGCCTCGCCATACCACACCGCCATTACACAGACAGACCACTAGGTCGGACAGCCCACCAACAGCGACTGAATCCGTTAGTCATACGTATTCTTGTCACACCCACCCCATACATTGCTCTACCTATCGCACTTCTCCCTGAGGCGAAGGAGCCAAACTCATGGTCAAGAGCAACAAGCCGGCCAAGCCCGACGACACGCAGCGGCACGACCGCAACGAGGTTGTCCTGAGAGGCGTGCTGACCACTGCGCCGGAGCATCGGGTATTCGGATCAGGAGCCTCCCTGGCGCGCATGCTGGTGACGATCCGCCTGTCCGCTCCGAGAACCAGGACCGACGTCATCCCGGTAACGGTCTGGGAGCCGGATGCTGCGGTCATCGAGGCCGAACGCGGTACTCCCATTGACGTCATCGGTCAGGTGCACCGGCGCTTCTGGACCGATGCGGAGGGCCGTCACAGCCGGGTCGAGGTGGTGGCCAGCGAGGTCGTGCTCGGCGAGATCGAGGCTACGGCCTGACGACCGGTCCCGGGACGTAGGCGGGGGACCGCACACGAACAACCACCAGGGACGCAGGGGATCGATTGCGGACTACGCACTCCGGAGCGTGATAATGCAAACGTGCGGATTGCAGTTCGTCCCCGATGGATCGTCTTCTCGGTCCTGGTGGTCTTCGTGGCGGTCGCCTGCGTTTTCCTGGGGTTCTGGCAGCTGAGTCGCCTGGAGGAGCGCCGGGCCTCCAACGCCGTCCTGGTTGCCAGGTTGGCGCGCCAGCCGATCCCGCTCGAAGACCTGACGGCCGCACTCCGTCCGGAGCAGGGGATAGAGGTCGATCCGGCCGACTACGAGTACACGACGGTGACTGCCACGGGGAGGCTGACCGACCGGGGCCGGGTGCTGGTCCGTTCCCAGGTCGTGAGGGGACAGGCCGGCGTGCACGGCGTGTACGCGATGGAGCTGGCCGACGGAACCGGCGTCCTGGTGAACGTCGGCTGGTTCCCGCTCGACGTGGAGGTCGGATCGATAGCGGATGCTTTCGGCGGGTCGGGCGAGGTCGAACTGACCGGCCTGGTCCGGGCCGATCAGAAGAGGCCGGCGCTGGGCAGAACGGAAGCCCCGGGCCTGCTCGACACGGTGGCGCGGATCGACATCGACCGGATCCAGCAACAGGTTGAGCTGCGGCTGCTGCCTTTCTGGATCCAACTGGTCGAACCGCACGAGCCGGGGCGCCTGCCCGTCCCCGTCCCGCTACCCGAGGCCGGTGAGGGATCCCACCTGTCCTACGCCGTGCAGTGGTTCTCGTTCGGTGCCGTGGCCGTCATCGGCTACGCGGCCTTGATGCGTCGAGAGCTCAGGCCGCGCCGTCGGCGGAGGGCTCGGGCAGGGGATTAGCCAGGTCCTCGATGATGCTGACCGACGGCATCCGGTCGAATACCTCCGGGTTCACGGAGACCTTGGTGGAGCGGTTCCCTCCACCCACGATTATCTCGTCCAGCGACATGATCCGGGCGTCCACAAAGACCGGAAGGTCATCCGGAAGCCCGAAGGGGGTCACGCCGCCGATCTCCATGCCGGTGAGCTGTTCCGTCAACTCGGCGGAGGCGAAGGACAGCTTCCGGACCCCGAGGAGGCCACGTACCCGGCGGTTCACGTCGAGTCGGGTGATGGCGGTGGCCAGGCAGACGGCGTTGTGCCCCAAAGGACGCCTCGAGGCCACCACGATGGCGTTGGCCGATTGCTCCGGGGAGTAGCCGTACCGGGCGCAGAAGTCCGCGGTGTGGGTGAACGCCGGGTCGATGTCGACGACCGTAAAGTCAGCTTGGAGTTCTGCCAGGGCGTTCTGTACCCGCCGAGCGATATCGCTACTCATGATCCCGCTACATGGTGGCAGGACTGATGACCCGCGCGCCAACCGCAGCCTGCCCGGGACGTGCGATACTCAGACCCATGGCAATCGATCCGGTGCTACTAGACATCCTGGTGTGCCCTCTCAGCAGGGCGACTCTCAAGGAGATCGACGGCGCTCTGGTATCCACTGATCCGGAGACCAGGATGCGCTACCGGATCGAAGGCACCATTCCGGTCATGTTGGTGGAGGAGGGCGAACGGATGCCGATGGGCGAATGGAAGGAAGCGATGGCGCGTGGCTGAGCAGCGCAACGACACGGTGTTCGGGATGATTCTCCGCGGAGAGATTCCTGCCGACATCGTCTACGAGGACGAGCATGCCGTCGCGTTCCGGGACATCGCCCCCCAAGCCGACGTCCATGTGCTGGTGATTCCACGCCGGCACATCCGGAGCCTCGCCCACGCCGCTGCGGACGATCAGGCGCTGGTCGGCCATCTGCTGAGCGTGTGCGCGGCGGTTGCGGAGCGGGAGGGTGTGGCCGAGTCGGGCTACCGGGTGGTCACCAACATCGGCGAGGACGGGGGACAATCGGTCGATCATCTCCACTTCCACGTCCTGGGTGGCCGCCGGCTGAGATGGCCCCCCGGCTGACCCGGCGTCCCGCCGGTGGCCTCATCACGGTGCTGGCGGTCTTCCTCCTACTGGCGAGCGCGGGTTGCTCGGCGGGGAGTGAGGAGCGTGTCGTAGAGGTGGGTTTCTACGCCTTCTTCGAGCCGGTGAGTTCGTCGGCGGACGCCGATCCCACGTTGCCCGACTTCAACGTTCACGTCGGCTATGAAGCCGACCTGCTGACCGCTATCGAGGCGATGGAGGGCTACGGTCTGCGGTTCAACCGGACCGCCGTTCCCCAATGGACCGATATCTGGCTGAGGCCGGCCGGTGACGAGTTCGATCTTGCCGGTGGGGGCATCACCATCCTCGAGTCCCGGACCCGTGATGACGCCGGAGAAGCGGTCGTGGCGTTCACCGACGGTCACATCGACTTCACCCAGTCACTCCTGGTTCGCGCCGAAGACGGCCCCCGTTTGCCCGATCACGAGGCGCTCCTGCCTGCCGATGTCGTGGGAGTCCTCCCCAATACGACCGGCGAAGCCCGGCTGCTCCAACTCCTGGGGGTGGCGGACGAGGACGGGGGCCTGGCGGCCGGTACCCGCATCGAGACGCCATCCGGTTGGCTGACGGTCGAGACGGACGGATCCCTGATCATCACCGCCGCCCGTGCCTCACCGGAACTGGCGAGTCGCACGCGCCTCATAGCGGCCGATCCCGAGCGACCGCAGATCCTCTACCTCGGCGAGGAGCCGGACGCGGAGGTGGGGGAGCAGGGACTCCTGGCCGCACTAGCCGACGGCACGATCGACGCCATAGCCCGAGGTACCGCAGGAAACACGCTCGCGGCGGCCTCGTCGGATGGGGCCTTCGTGGTAACCGCCCTCGACTCCCGCCCCGAGCGAGGGGGATTCGTGGTAGACATCGACGACACCGGGCTCTTGGAAAAGATCAACGCGGCCATCGCCTGGCTGATCGACGGGGGTCGGATCGGCCTGGCCGAGTGGCTGTCCGATCCGCGGGTCTTTCTCGATCGGGCCGCCCTCTGGGATGATCGGTCCTGAGACCGATCGTGAGCATCACCGGATAGGGGTTGAAACTGTCACACCCTCGACATACATTGCCGACCGTCAAGTACCTGCGCCGATCGAGAGCTCTACCAATTGGCTCGACCGGCCCGAGGGAACATTCAGCTTCTAGGAGCGAGGGGCCCGCATCCCGGCATCCGGCCGGGCATGGCCGACCACGCTCCAAAAAGGAAAGGTGGTGGCGGGGGAGGGCCCGGTGGGGAGGACCGGTTTGCCGGCGCGTTTTTCGCGTTCTCGGGCTGTTCTGGCGGTGGCGCCGGGCAGTTGTGGCTTTGCTCATTCCATCGCTGGTGGCTTGCGGTCTCGGATCCGACCAGACCGAGGAGGTGCCGTCCCCGGTCTGCGCGTCCGGTCAGATCGACGGCGAGGTGGTCCTGCTCAGCCGTGCCGGTCAGATCTCACCGGACGTCATCGACCGGTTCGAGCGGCGCTACGCGGTGGACGTCACGGAGTTGTTCTACGAGACCGGCGACGAGATGCTCTCCCGCGTGACCGCAGGCGCAGATCCGTTCGATGTGGTGATCCTCCGCCAGGACCTGGCGGCGATTCTCTGGCGGGGAGGCCAGCTCCACGCTCTCGACCCGATTGCCTTGCCGGGCCGGGTCAACCTCGACGCCCAGCTCACGCAACCGAGTTCGGATGTGGAGGGCTTCTACTCGGTGCCACTCGTCTGGGGCACGGTGGGGATCGGTTTGAATGTCAACGTGGTGCCTGACACGGCCGAGACGAGTTGGGGGCTCGTCTTCGACCTCTCCCATGCTTGGATCTACGCGGGCCGTGTCTCGCTCCTTGATGATCCCCGCCAGGTCATGGCCGCCGCCATGCTCTACCTCGGCCACTCCCCGAACTCGGCGAACCGAGCCCAGGTAAGGGAAGCCGGCCGGGTGGTTGCGGAGGCGAAGGCCCACTTGAGGGGATTCGACTCTGACGACTACGCCGCCATGTTGGCCGATGGGGGGCTCGACCTCGCTCAAGGCCGGTCGGATGACTTCCTGGCGGCCCTTTCACCCGACTCGGATGACTTTCTCTACGTCATACCCCAGGAGGGGGCCACGATCTGGTTGGAGTCGATGGCCGTGCCCGTCACCTCCCAGCATCCGTGCAGCGCCCATTCCTTCATCGACTTCCTGCTCGAGCCCAGGACCGGAGCGGTCGTGGCCGATCACATCGGGAAGGCGACTGCGAACACGGCGTCGCTTTCGTACCTCATGCCCGAGACCGCCGCCAACCGGGCGCTCTATCCGACGCTCCGGGCCAGGGAGCGGCTGGTACTCCTCGAGTACACGGAGGAACTGGACCTCTTGTACGCAGAGGAGTTCGCTCTGGTCGTGGAGTAGAAGGTGTCACGAGGAGTGATCAAGGGCCGGATCCGCGGTGGGAGGCTTGTAGTCTGAACCGGTGGCCAGCACCGTTCCCAAGCTCCGACCGGTCCTCAAGAAGCGGGTCCCCAACCTTCGGGTCGAGAAGCGGCTCTGGGAGGTGGGACACGAGGTGGTGGTAGGCGTGGACGAGGTCGGACGGGGTGCCTGGGCGGGCCCGTTGACGGTTGGGGCGGCCGTGATCCCGAAGGACCGCCGCATCTACAAGCTACGCGACTCCAAGATGCTCACCGAGGCCGAGCGGGAGGCCTTGTTCGATCGCGTGGCCGGCTGGTGTGTGGGGTGGTCGACCGGCCACGCCGACCACCAGGAGTGTGACCGGCTGGGCATGTCGGAAGCCCAACGCCTGGCTGCCCGCCGCGCGCTGGACGGCTTGGGTCTCACGGCCGACCGGATCCTGGTCGATGGTCGCTGGGATTTCGTGGGTGGTTCGAAGACCATCAGGCTGGTCCGGGGCGATGCGACCTCCCTTTCGATATCGGCCGCCTCGATCCTCGCCAAGGTGACCCGTGATCGGATGATGCGCCGTCTCGCGGCCCACTATCCGAACTACGGATTCGAGAACAACAAGGGCTACCCCTGCCCGACCCACAAGGCCGCCTTGCAGGCATGGGGTCCGTCTGCCATCCACCGCCGGAGCTGGGTGTTCATGGACCACATGCCCTGGACCGGGATCCCACGTTACGTCAGACCGGACCCCCAAGGCGTGCTCTTCGACGCCGGCTGACACACATTGTCCCTCAGGTAGAAGGTTGTATCAGGCGGAGGAGGACGAACCTTCATCTGGTCCTCGCAGGAAGCCGGCGATGGCGTCGATCACCTGGTCGGGTCGCTCGACCATCATGATATGGCCCGCGCCGTCGATGGTGACTTCCTGCAGGTCGGCCATGTGTTCCCTCAAGGGCGCCGCCGCCCGGGACGGCGTCATGATGTCCTGTGAGCCGCGGATGAGAAGCGCCGGGCACCGGACCCGGCCGGCCGCCTCGGCGCCGCAGTCGTAGTCATTACAGGCGTGGAGGTCGGACGCCAGGACCCCGGTCGGCGCACGCTCCCACAACCGGATGGTGCCGCCCATCATCCAGAGGCCGGGCGTCTGGTGGCCGCCCAGGTGGAAGGGCTTGCCGTGACCCCAGGAGGACAACAACTCGTAGGCCAGGTGCTCTCCCTGCTCGGAGGCGGCCAGCAGGCCGGGATGGACCCGGATGGCGGCTGCCCCGCCGCACATGGTGAGGGTGGAGACGCGATGGGGATGGCGAGCGGCCGCTTCGAGGGCGATCAGGGCGCCCATCGAGTGACCCACCAGGTGGGCCTCGCCGAAGCCCGCCGCATCCACCAACTCCGCCACCCAGTCGGCGTAGTCCTCGACGGCTCCGAGCACCGGGCCGTCGGATGACCCGTGACCGGGAAGGTCCACGGCCAGCACCGAGAAGCCGTGGTGCGCGAAATAGCGAGTCTGGAGTTGCCACGTGGTCTTGTCGAGCGCTGCTCCGTGGATGAACACGAGGAGGGGTAACCGCTGGTCGAGGTCCCGGCCGCCGGTGGTGGCGGAGACCCCGGAGCCCCTGACCGTCAGCTCCATGCCGGCCTACCGCTGGGAGGCCCGCAGGGCGGCCGCCAGGTCGTCCAGCAGGTCGTCCGGGTCCTCCAGTCCCACCGAGAGCCGGATCAGGTCCTCGCCGACCCCGGCCCTGGCCAACTGGTCGGCGCTCATGGTCGAATGGGTGGTCGATGCCGGGTGGATCACCAGTGACTTGGCGTCTCCTACGTTGGCCAGATGCGAGAAGATGCGGAGGCGCTCGATGAACCGCCGGCCGGCTTCCCTCCCACCCTTGATACCGAACGCCAGGATGGCGCCGCACCCGTCGGGCATCAGCCGGGCCGCCCGATCGTGGTCAGGATGCTCGGGCAGGTCGGGATGGCTGATCCAGGCCACCTCGTCCCGACTTGCCAGGAAGTCCAGCACGACGCGCGTGTTGGCGACGTGCCTCTGCATCCGGATAGCCAGCGTCTCCATGCCCTGGAGGATGTAGAAGGCGTTCTGGGGGGCTAGGGGCGCACCGAAGTCCCGCAGGCCTTCCACGCGCCCCCGGATGATGAAGGCCTGGGTCCCGAACTCCTCGGTGAACCGGAGGCCGTGGTAGCTGGGATAGGGCTCCGTCAGGGTGGGGAACTTGCCTGATGCCTCCCAGTCGAACCGTCCGCTGTCGACCAGCGCCCCGCCCACGGCCAGCCCGTGCCCGCCGATGAACTTGGTTATGGAGTGATAGGAGAGGTCGACGCCCCACTCGAAGGGCCGGAACAGGTAGGGCGTGGCGAAGGTGTTGTCCAGCATGAACGGCACCCCGGCCTCGTGCGCTATGGCCGCCACCGCCTCCACGTCCATGATCTCGAGGCCGGGGTTGCCGAGCGTCTCGCCGTACACCAGCCGGGTCTCGGGACGGATGGCATCCCGGAAACCGTCCGTGTCCCGCGGATCCACGAACGTGGTCCGGATCCCGAAGCGGGGGAGGGTGGTGGCCAGCAGGTTGTTGGATCCTCCGTACAGGGACGAGGAGGAGACGATGTGGCCGCCGGCGCCCATGAGGGTGGCTATGGCCAGGAACAGGGCGGACATGCCCGAGGCGGTGGCTATCGCCCCGACGCCGCCCTCGAGCGCGGCCAGCCTCTCCTCCAGGGCGGCCACGGTCGGATTCGAGATCCGGCTGTAGATGTGGCCCTGCCGTTCCAGGTTGAACAGGCCGGCCGCATGCTCTACATCGCGGAACACGTAGGAGGTGGTTTGATAGATTGGGATGGCGCGGGCGCCATGATCGGAATCGGGGTGGTACCCGGCGTGCACGCTCAGCGTGTCGAAGTTCAACAGCTTGGGATCGACCAACGGCTCTCCTGTCCGGAACAGAGCCTAACGCTGCCGGCGCGGCGGTCCGGAGGGCGGCGAGGTGGTCCCGGACGGAGGTGACAGGAGCCGCATGGACGAAGTATCGATCAGCTACGGCGGTGACTTCCAGGCCACCATCACCATCGAGCGACCTGACACGCTGAACTCCCTGGCAGCGTCCACGCTGACCGCGCTGGCCCGGGCGGCGGCCGAGGTGTCGGCCCGTGGGGACTCGCTCAAGGTGGTGTTGCTGCGGGGCAGGGGCCGGGCGTTCTCTTCGGGGCTCGACCTGCGCATGCTGGAGCCGGACTGCGGAGTCCCGGTCCGGGAGATCGTCCGGGGCGGTCAGACAGTCATGGAGGCATTCGACGCCATCCCGGCGGTCACCGTGGCGGTCCTGAGGGGGGCGGTTGTCGGAGGCGGCGTGGTGCTGGCGTCGGCGTGCGACCTGCGGATCGCCGCCGAGGACACCTATTTCTCCCTTCCGGAGGTCGAGCTGGGGGTTCCGGTTCGCTGGGGCGGGGTTCCCAGGCTGGTACGCGAACTGGGACCATCCCTGGCCCGGGAGTTGATGTTGACCTGCCGTTCCTTCACCGCCGAGGAGGCCAAGGCGGCGGGGTTCCTGACCAGGGTGGTTCCTCCCGCAGAACTCGATGATGCGGTCCGGGAACTGGCTGATACCTTGTGCGAGAAGCCGGCCCATGCTCTCCTAGCCGTGAAGCGGAGCATCGCCGAAGCGGTCGAGTTGATGACGCCTGCCCGGGACGGGTTCTGAGTCGGGGTGTGAACACCGGACCGGCGGAGCAGGTCCGGCTACAGGTCGGCCGCCCCGATGTCGAACAGGACCTCCTCCCCGCCGGTGACGGCACCGTGGAGGGCCGTGCTGAGCGGCAGGAGTTGTTCGATGTAGAAACGGCAGGTGGCCTGCTTGCGGCGGTCTCCTGCTGCGACCGCCGCCGAGGCTGCGTCCGCCATCATCGCGCCGGCGGCCACACCTCCGAACATGAGGCAGTAGGGACTGGCGCCTGCCAGCACCCGGTTGGGCCGGTCGCTCGCGGCGAGCAGCCGGCCGGTGGCGTCCTCGAGGCGAGAGAGAGCCGCCTCGAGGCTGTCCGCCGCTCCGTACCACTCCACCTCGCGCAGGGCGGCCACGGACGGCCGCAGCGACCGGATGTACGACTCGACGAACCGGCCTCCGTCCATGGGGAGCTTGCGCATCACCAGGTCGATGGCCTGGATGCCGTTGGTTCCCTCGTAGATCGGGGTGATGCGGGCGTCGCGCCAATGCTGGGCGGCGCCGGTCTCCTCGATGTAGCCCATGCCCCCGTGCACCTGGATCCCGATCGAGGCCACCTCCACGCCGATCTCGGTGCACCACGACTTGACGACGGGGGTGAGGAGGGCCAGGCACTTGGAGTGCCGGCGGCGCTGATCCGCGTCCGGCGCGGCATGTGACAGGTCCTGGTGCATGGCCGTCCGGTAGATCAACGAACGCATGGCCTCCGTGTAGGACCGCATGGTCATCAGCATGCGGCGCACGTCGGGGTGATCGATGATCAGCGACATCGGCTCGGTGGCGCCCACCGCACGTCCCTGCCGCCGCTCTCGGGCGAAGGCGGCCGCCTGCTGGTAGGCCCGCTCCGCCACGGCCATACCCTGGATGCCCACCGATATCCGGGCGGTGTTCATCATCGTGAACATGTTCCGCATGCCATGATCGGCGCCTCCCAGGAGGTATCCGACCGCACCGCCCCGGTCCTCGCCGTAGACCATGACACAGGTAGGGGTGGCCTTGATGCCGAGCTTGTGCTCCAGCGACACCACTTTCACATCGTTCCGCTCGCCCGGCTCGCCGTCCACGTCCGGCAGGAACTTGGGGACGATAAACATCGAGATTCCCTTGGTGCCGGGCGGGGAACCGGTAATGCGGGCAAGCACCAGATGGATCACGTTGCCCGCCATGTCATGGTCGCCGTAGGTGATGAAGATCTTGGTGCCCGTCAGGCGGTAGGTTCCGTCCCCGGCGGGATGAGCCCTGGTGTCGAGGGCGCCCACGTCAGATCCGGCGTGGGGCTCGGTGAGGTTCATCGTGGCTGACCACTCGCCGGTGATCAGCCTGGGGAGGTACAGGTCCTTCTGCTCATCGGTCCCGTGGGCGGCCAGGGCCGTGATGGCGCTGGCGGTCAGCAGCGGACCGGTGCTGAAGGACAGGCATGCCGAGGTGAAGAGCTCCTCGACGGCCACCCCCAGGATGCGGGGCATATCGGCGCCACCCCACGGGGCCGGGGCGCCGATCGTTCCCCAACCGGCGTTGACGTAGGACTTGTAGGCCTCCGGGAAACCGGGCGGGGTGACCACCCGGCCGTCCTCCAGGGTCGATCCCTCCACGTCCCCGACCCGGTTGAGGGGCGCCACCAGATCGTGGACGAAGCGGGCGCACTCTTCGAGCAGCGACCCCACCACCTCCGGCTCGGCGTGTCGGAACGATTCGAGGCCGAGGACGTGATCGAGGTCGGCGATGTGCTCGAGGGCGAAGCGGACGTCTCGGAGCGGGGCCACGTAGCCGGACATGGATCGCGATTCTAGGCCCGCAGGAGCCGCATTCGACCGGCGTCCCCCGGCCAAGGCAGAGCGGGATCTGGTTCGAAGGTCCGAGCATTTCTCGCGTTCCGCCGAGAGGGGGTTGAATCTGTCCCACCCCCGGTGTACGTTGCCCACTGCCAAGCACTGACAACCGGTACATGAACTATGCCATTGGCTTTACCGGTCCGAGGGATCATCCGAGCTTCATGGAGCGAGGGCCGATGCCCGGCAACCATCCGGGCGTGGCCGACCACGCTCCGAACAGTAACGGCGGTGGAGGCGGGGGAGGGAGCCCGGTGCGAAGCACCGGTTTTTCGCGTTTTCGGTCTTCGGGGCGTGTCGTGCCAGGTTGCCGGGGGAGGGAGCCGGCTAGAGACGGTCCAGTCCTTGGGCCAGGTCCCCGATCAGGTCCTCTGTGTCCTCCAGGCCTACGGAGATGCGCACCATCCCGTCGGTTATGCCGACCCGGAGGCGTTCCGGCTTCTCCACATCCGCGTGGGTCATGGTGACGGGATGGGTGATGATTGACTCCACCGACCCGAGGTTCTCGGCCAGGGTCCAGAGCCGGACCGATCCCATCAGTGACTTGGCGGCCTCCACGCCGCCCTCGACCTCGAAACATCCCATGGCGCCGTATCCGGAAGCCTGCTTGGTGGCCAGTTCGTGCTGCGGGAAAGAAGCCAGCCCCGGGTAGGAGACAGCCGTCACCTTGGGGTGACCTTCCAGGAACTCGGCCACGGCCATGGCGCTGGCCGATTGCCGGTCCATGCGTTCGCTGAGGGTCTTGCTCCCCTGGAGTGTGAGCCAGGCCACCATGGGCGACATGATCAGGCCTGCGGCGTTCTGCACGAAGGCCACCGCCTCCGAGAGCTCCTCCGTCCGGCTAACCACCACTCCGCCCACGGTGGCGTTGTGACCGTCGAAGTACTTGGTTGTGGAGTGCACCACCAGGTCGGCCCCGAGCTCGAGCGGGCGCTGGAAGTAGGGCGTGAGAAAGGTGTTGTCCACCGCATGGGGGATACCGAGCGAGGTGGCGATCTCGGAGACTCCCGCGATGTCCGTGTACTTGAGGTTCGGGTTGGCCGGTGTCTCGGTGAAGACGAGCCTGGTCCGTTCGTTGACCGCGGCCCTCACTGCATCGAGGTCGGACGTGTCGGCGAAGGTGAAGTGCACCCCGAATCGGGTGAACACCTTGGTGGCGAGGCGGTAGGTGCCCCCGTAGGCGACGTCGCTGACCACGGCGTGGTCCCCGGCGTTGAGCAGGGCCATGAAGACGGCGTTGGTGGCGGCCATACCCGACGAGAATGCCGCTGAGCCGATCCCGCCCTCCAGCTTGGCGACCCGAGCCTGGAGCGCCGTGACGGTGGGATTGCCGGAACGGGAGTACGAGTAGCCGGTCGCCATGTAGTCGTCCACGGACGGCTGCACGAAGGTGGTCGACTGGTGGATGGGCGTGAGGATGGCACCGCTGGACGGATCAGGTGTCACTCCGGCATGTATCTGGTCTGTTCTGAACCCCATCGGTCTCCTTCGGGTCGCTGACAGGTTACCCCGACGTCCGGGATTGTCCGGCAGCGGGCCGGTACCATCGCCCGATGGCCCGCACGATCACGACCACCGAGATGCACACCGGTGGGGAGCCGGTCCGGATCGTGGAGTCCGGGTACCCGCTCATCCCGGGGGCCACCATCCTGGACAAGCGCCGCCACGTCCGCGCGGAGCTGGACCACCTGCGGACGGCTCTCATGCACGAACCGCGCGGCCACTTCGACATGTACGGGGTGATTCCCGTGGAACCCGACCTTCCTGAAGCCGATCTCGCGGTGCTGTTCATGCACAACGAGGGTTACTCCACCATGTGCGGCCACGCCGTCATAGCGCTGGGAAGGTATGCGGTGGACAGGGGACTGGTTCCGAAGGTGGCGCCGGAGACCAGCATGGTGATCCAGTGCCCCTGCGGGCCGGTGGCGGTCCGCGTGGAGGTGGACGGAGGCAAAGCAGGCGCCGTCGGCTTCGAGAGCGTGCCCGCTTTCTCCCACTCCCTTGATCTTAAAGTAGATGTAGAAGGTTATGGTTCGGTCTCGTGCGACGTAGCGTACGGGGGCGCCTTCTACGCCGTGGCCGACGCCGCCCGCTTCGGGCTGGAGGTGCCGGGTTCCCCGGTTAGGGACCTGGTTACCGCCGCCGATGCGTTGTCCGCAGCGGTGCGAGAGCGCGTCGAACTGGCCCATCCGGACGCCGGTGACCTGGGTTATCTGTACGGCTCGATCCTGACCGACGGCCGGGACGACGAGCCTGTATCGGCCAACGTCTGCGTGTTCGCCGATTCCCAGGTGGATCGAAGCCCTACCGGGTCTGGAGTGACCGCTCGCATGGCCATCGGCCACGCTCGCGGGCATGTGTCCTCGGGGGAGGTGCGGACCTTCGGGAGCGTTACCGGATCGACCATGACCGGCCGGGTGGTGGCAGAGTGCGTGGTCGGCGGCCTACCGGCGGTGACGGTGGAGGTGGCCGGGAGGGCCTACTACACCGGCTCCGCATCGTTCGTCATCGAGCCGGACGACCCCTTGCGTCACGGCTTCCTGGTGTCCTAACTGCTCTGGAGCCGGGTGAGTTCAGCTTCTAGATGAACCTGAAAGGGCTGGCCGACCGCGGCCATCCACAGCCGGTAGCTCATCACGTCTCCGACCACCCGTATGTGACGCTCCACCCGGGAAACCTCGACCGCGGTAGGGCTCAGCCTGACTTCGCGGGACCGGAAGCACACCCGGTTGCTGGCGACTTCCCCGGTGTGGACCTCCACGATGCCGGTCGGTTGGGCGATCACCAACTCGGCGCCATCCGCACCCCCGGGCCGTATGTAGCCCGACTCGGAGTGGAGTGGTTCGCCTGCTCCGGCTCGCCTGGTCCGCTGCCGGTAGGCCATGAAGGGCTTGCCGGGGCCCGGGGTGAAGACGGCTTCCTCGACATACTCGAAGGGCTCGATGGTGGGGTACCGGCCGGTGCCCCTACCCCTCCATGTTCCGACCAGGAAGGCCAGCGGGGCCAGGTCGGGGTGGGCTCGGCTCACTGGGGCGCCGGTACGCGGCAGGACACTCCGGTCCCCTTGAGGCCGCAGTAGCCGTTGGGGATCTTGGCCAGGTACTGCTGGTGGTAGTCCTCGGCGTAGTAGAAGGGGGGTGCCTCACGGATCTCGGTGGTGACCGGCCCGAAGCCCCGGGCAGCCAGATCCCGCTCGTAGGCCTCCTTGGTCTGGGAGGCCAGCTCGCGCTGGGAGTCGGATGTCCAGTAGATCGCCGACCGGTACTGGGTGCCCCGGTCGTTCCCTTGGCGCATCCCCTGAGTCGGGTCGTGCTCCTCCCAGAACCTCTTCAACAGGTCTCCGTAGGAGACGACCTCAGGATCGAACACCACCAGTACCGCCTCGGTGTGCCCCGTGTATCCGCTACAGACCTCCCGGTAGGTCGGATTGGGGGTGAACCCACCCTGGTAGCCGGCCGCCGTCGTGTACACCCCGGGGATCTGCCAGTAGATGCGCTCGACCCCCCAGAAGCAACCCATGCCGAAGTAGGCGACTTCCATGCCGTCCGGAAACGGCGGCACGATGGTCCGACCGTGCACGAAATGGGGGCGCGGCTCCAGGACCGGGGCATCCCGGCCCGGCAGAGCCGACTCCGCCGAGGTCATCAGGTTCTTGGCAGTCCGGAACATCAAAACCAACCCTCGTCGACTACCCGGAATCCTACTCCCGAGCCGTTGCTACCCTGCCTCCCTAGCCTCGTGGTCCGGGGTCGGAATCGACTTGGAGGAGTGTACGGATGCGCGTCGGGGTGAACATATTCCTTACCGACTACTCGATCCAGCCGGTTCAACTGGGGGAGGAACTGGAGGCTCGGGGGTACGAGTCGCTCTGGGTGGCGGAGCACAGCCATATCCCGACCAGCCGGATCACTCCCTGGGGAGGGCGGAAGAATGCTCCGCCGCTGCCGAAGGAGTACCGGTACACCTACGACTCGTTCGTGGCGCTGGCCGCCGTCGCGGCCACCACCGATCGGTTGAAGGTCGGCACCGGCATCGCCCTGGTGGCGCAACGGGATCCGATCTGGCTGGCGAAGGAGGTGGCTTCGCTGGACATCATCTCCGAAGGACGGTTCGAGTTCGGGATCGGGTTCGGCTGGAACCGGGAGGAGATGGCCAGCCACGGCATCGATGCTCGGACGAGACACAGGTTGGTCCGGGAGAAGATCGCCCTGATGAAAGCCCTGTGGACCGAGGACCGGGCTTCCTACCGGGGAGAGATGATCAGCCTGGAGGAGAGTTGGGCATGGCCCAAGCCCTACCAGAAGCCGCATCCGCCCATCGTGATGGGTAGCGCAGGAGGCCCATTGGCGCTGGCGGCCGTGGCCGAGTACTGCGACGGCTGGATGCCCGTGTACCCGCAGAACCTGGCCGGGGACATCGCCACACTGCACGGGCTTCTGGAGAAGGCCGGGCGGGATCCGTCGGAAGTGGAGATCGGCGTCTACGGCTCGCAGCCGGACGCTGAGCTATGGAAGGGGTACGAAGCCTTGGGGGTGTCCCGGGTGACTATCTTCCTGCCCCCCGCGCCTGCTGACGTAATCGTGCCGCTCCTCGATCAGCATCGTCACCTGGTCGACGACTAGCACCCGCCCCGCCCGGCTGGAATCGCGGCCATGGGGAAAGAGCCCTGTTCCGGGTGCCTGCTCGGGGACGCGCCTCCCGGATGGCTCCGGTCGACTCGCTCCGCGCCGGGGCAACCGGATGAAGCGGCTACGATGTCGCGATTGCGAGCGAGCCGGCGAGGATGCGTAGGTGAGTTACCAGGGTTACGTACGGGTCATCGGCGAGGGCGGGAACATCCTGGACGTGGCCGAGGCGTCGCTGGGTGAGATCGACCATCCGGGCCATCGTTGGGGAGGCACCATGATCGTGTGGAGCGGGGGCGCGCTCGACGGCAAGACCATGATGGTCGATCTCGAGGTCCCCGGCTCATTCCGGGCGCCCGCCCTGATACTTCCGGGCCCGGTGTCGGGTAAGCAGCGTCAGGTGTCGGTGCTGGGTAGCGGGGATTCGCCCTTCGGCAGCTGACCCTGGATTGGATCAGGGCAGGATCCAGGCCTCCGAGCCGTCGCTCGAAGCCGCCGCGGCCAGGTTACGGACGCTGTTGATCACCGCTCCGAGGAGGGCGAGGACGAGGGCGGCGTCGATCACGAGTACGGAGACGATCGGCAGCGTGCTCACCAGGTTGGGAACCGCGGTGGCGGCCGTGTAGAGGATTACCAGCGTGGACCAGGTCATGATCGCCGCAACGATGAAGAAGACGGGCTTGGAAGCGCCCTCGGATCGACCGATCCCCTTGTAGATCAGGGGCGCCAGCACCGCCAGAATCCCGAAGGCGACGAGGGTGGCCTGCGCGCCCAACCCCAAGAGCACCAGCACCAGGGCTAGCACGACCGCGATGCTCGACGACCAGCTTCCGGCGAAGGACCACTTCAACGGGCCGACTGTGCCCGACCATCCGTCCTGGGAATCGCGGACGGCGGCGTAGGCGATCAGGAGTGCCACCAGGCCGATGGCGATGATCATCCATTGCGGGTTCATGTGTTCCTCCCGATCGCTCTGGCCGGCCCGGAGGTGGGTGCTCATCTGTCGCCGGCCGCGGGCTTGTGCTCCGTCCCTTGGTAGTTAGGACTCTACGGTATGGCCGGGCGTTTCACGAGTAAATTTCGGGCCGAAAACCCGGCCGTAGGTCGATCGGAGGCGCGGTTGAGACTTGCCGAGGTGGTAGCTACGTCGCAGAAGATCGCAGGCACCAGGGCGCGGCGCGCCAAGGTGGCCGGCCTGGCCGAACTCCTTGCCGGAGCGAGGCCTGACGAGATACGGATCCTGGTCGGGTTCCTGGCCGGCCGGCCGCGCCAGGGACGCATCGGTGTAGGCCCGGCCGCGCTGTGGGCGTCGAAGGTCGATCCCGCCCCGGAACCGATCCTCGACATCGTGGAGGTCGATCGGGTGATAGGTGCTTTCCCGGGGATCAAGGGCCCCGGTTCCCGGGCTCGCAGGACCGACCTGCTCGAGTCCCTGCTCGGTAGAGCCACCGCTGACGAGCAGGACTACCTGCGGCGGCTGCTCACCGGAGAGCTCCGGCACGGAGCACTCGAGGGCCTCATGATGGACGCGGTGGCGGCGGCTTCGGGCATCGATTCCGCGGTGGTGAGGCGGGCCGCCATGCTCGGCGGCGATCTCGGATCGATCGCCGTTCCGGCCCTCACTGAAGGAGAGGCCGCGCTGCGGGCGATGCGCATCGTTCCGCTGCGGCCGGTCCGGCCCATGCTGGCCTCGACCTCGGGGTCGGCCGCCGATGCGATGGAGTCGTCCGGCCGGGCGTCGGTGGAGTGGAAGCTCGACGGCGTCCGCATCCAGGCGCACCGGGCCGGTTCGGAGGTGGCGGTGTTCAGCCGGCGGCTCAACGACGTCACCGATCGGCTGCCGCTGGTGGCAGAGGTGGTATCCGGTCTTCCCGTCACGAGCGTGGTGCTCGACGGAGAGGTTCTGGCCCATGACGTCGAGGGCCGGCCGGAGCGTTTCGAGCAGATCATGAGCCACTTCGGCACCCACGAGGAAGGCGACAGGAAGCCGCTGTACCCGTACTTCTTCGACATCCTGCATCTCGACGGCGAGGACCTGATCGACCTCCCCCTCGGCCGGCGCATCTCCGTGCTCGACAATCTGGTCCCTGCCGGATGCCGGGTACCCAGGCTGGTGACCGACCGGGTCCTGGAAGCCGAGGGCGCTCTGTCGGAGGCCCGCCGGAGCCGCCACGAAGGGATCATGGTCAAGGCGATCGGCTCCACCTACCAAGCGGGCCGGAGGGGATCGGCCTGGCTCAAGGTCAAGCCGGCTTATCACCTCGACCTGGTGGTGCTGGCCGCCGAATGGGGCCACGGGCGCCGGACCGGGCGGCTCTCCAACCTGCACCTGGGCGCCAGGGACGTAGAGAGCGAAGGGTTCGTGATGGTGGGAAAGACCTTCAAGGGCCTGACCGATGCGATGCTCGCCTGGCAGACCGAGCGGTTTCTCGAGATCGCGGTCCGCCGGGAACGCCATGTCGTGCTCGTACGGCCGGAGGTGGTGGTCGAGGTGGCGTTCGACGGCGTCCAGTCGAGCCCGGTGTATCCGGGCGGGGTTGCGCTCCGCTTCGCCCGCGTCAAGCAGTACCGGCCCGACAAGCCGCCCGACCAGGCCGACACCATCCAGCAGATCCAGCGGATATTCGAGGAACGCGGAAGGCGGAACTAGTGGTCTGTCTGCGCCACAACCGGGTGCTATGGCGGCCATCGGCGTCCCGTCGCGCGTTCCGCTTCCTCAACGTACCGCTGCGGGTACGCCTTCGTCAGCGCGCCTTGCGAGGAACACCGCTGGCGACGCCATACCACACCGCCATACCACAGACAGACCACTAACGATGGATGCCGTAGGGGTCCGTATCGGCGGGCTCGGCCATCGAGATCAGTAGGGCGCTGACCAGGACCACCTGGGCCAGTAGCGCCGCACATCCGGCCAGGATCAGCCCGAGCGTGGCGGGGATGCGCACCAGCACGGGAATGACCGCCCCCACCACCCAGGCGAGTTGGAAGAGGGTCTCCGAATATGTGAACGTCCGGCCCCGTTCCTCGGGCCTGACGCTGGCGTGGAGCAGACCGTCGTATCCGAACTTGGCCGTTCCCCAGGCGAGCCCGGCGAAGAAGGCCACGGCCGCCGCCGACCAGACCCCGAACACATGGGCGCTGATGAACGCGGCGGCCGCCTCCAGGGCCAGGGCCGCCACCACCATCGGTTCCTCACGAAGGCGCCGAGCCAGGAACTGGGCCAGCAGCGATGCCACGCCGAAGCCGGCGCCGGCGGCGAGCAGCAGGCTGCCGAATCCCACGATTCCCGCCTCGTTGTCGCGGAACACGAAAGCCACCAGGAGGAGGAGGTAGCCGTTCAGGAGGCGGACGATGGCGGTGGCTATGCGGGCGTGGCGGACCGCCCGCCGGGAGGCGGGGGAGCGGGCGGCGCGGAACCCCTCCGCGCCCGGATGCCGGGCGGCCGGCCTGAGGTCGACCCGAAGACCAAGAGCGGCGATGCCCGACCAGGCGAAGATGCAGGCTGCCAGCACGAGCGCAGCCGTGTTTCCCACCAGGTTGATGGCGCCCAGCCCGATCGGGAGGATGGCGCCCCCGGCGAGGATTCCGAGCCGGGCGAGGCGGGCATTGGCCTCCACCAGATCGGCCGGATCGGGTAGCGCGGTCGGCAGGATCGAGCTGCGGCTGATCCCGTAGATCCGGGACAGCACCAGGATCCCGAACACCATCGACAGCATCACTACGTCGGTCTCCGCCCGCATCATGGCGATCACCAGCACCACCCGCCCCAACGATCCGACGGCCAGGCCGGCCCGGTGGCTGCGAGGCAGCCGGTGGACCAGCGACCCGAGCACGGGTCCGATCACGGCGAAGGGTGCCAGGGTGAGGAGAAGGAAGGCAACCACATTGCCCCGAGCCTCCGTGGTGGGCACCGAGAAGAACAGCGTGTCGGCCAGGGCCAGGGCCACCAGGGCGTCTCCGGCCACGTTCGTGGCATGGGAGATAGCCAGTCGCCGGAAGGCCCAGCCGTGTCGTGAGAACTGCCCCTCGATCTTGCGGCCCACGGCCCGGGTGGCGCGGGAGATCTTCGAGGGAGACCGGGGCTGCGGATAGTCGGTGCTCACACCATTAACGTAGCGGCGAGCGCGGGCGGACCGTCCCGCCGGTGCGGGCCCACGAAGTAGGACTAGCCGGAACGAGAACATGAACTTAAACCAGTTGCAGAAGGTTAAGGAAGGGAAGGGGTTCATCGCCGCCCTGGACCAGAGCGGGGGTAGCTCACCCAAGGCGCTGGCGGGATACGGGGTACCGGAGGACGCCTACTCGACCAGCGACGAGATGTTCGATCTGATCCATGACATGCGGACCCGGGTCATCACCAGCCCCGGTTTCGGTGGGGACCGGATCTTGGGGGCCATCCTGTTCGCCGACACGATGCGCCGCCGGATCGAGGGTCTGGACACGGCGCGCTACCTGTGGGGAGAGAAGGGCGTGGTGCCCTTCCTGAAGGTGGACGAGGGCCTGGACGAGGAGCGGGACGGCGTCCAGCTCATGAGGCCGATGACCGGCCTGGGGGACCTGCTGGAAGAAGGGCGGGAGAGCGCGATCTTCGGCACCAAGATGCGTTCCGTCATCAAGCTGGCCGACAGGGAGGGCATCGAGGCCAACGTGGAGCAGCAGTTCGAGGTGGGTGAGCGGATCCTTGAGGCCGGAATGATCCCGATCCTCGAGCCCGAGGTGGATATCGACAGCCCCGAGAAGGCCGAGGCGGAGGACCTGTTGCTGGGGGCCATCCGGGCCCGGCTGGGCCGGCTGGGGGACTCGGGCGTGATGCTCAAGCTGACCCTACCCAGCCAGGAGAACCTGTACTCGGGTCTGGTCGAGCATCCCAACCTGGTCCGGGTGGCGGCCCTCTCCGGGGGCTACGATCACGTGGAGGCGTGCGAGCGCCTGGCCCGGCAGCGCGGCATGGTGGCCAGCTTCAGCCGGGCCCTCCTGGAGGGCTTGAGGGTGGACCAGTCCCAGGAGGAGTTCGATGCGGTGCTGGACCGGCTGGTGGGCAACGTGTCCGAAGCTTCGGCTACGTAACCGTATGGCGCCGGCTCGGGTGCGCGTGGCATGAAGCCGCTGGCCGACGTACGTGTCGTGGAGTTGGCCAACTGGATCGCCGCGCCGGCGGCGGGAGCGGTCCTGGCCGATCTCGGCGCCGACGTCATCAAGGTGGAGCCCCCGAACGGTGATCCGGTGCGCGGCTTCCTCCGCTCTCCCGAGGTCGGCGGCCCCGCCGCCCAGGTGGACTATCCGTTCACGGTGAGCAATCGGGGTAAGCGGTCCGTGACCCTGGCGGTCAACAGGGAGGCGGGCCGGGAGGCACTGCTGGCGCTGACGGGCTCCGCAGACGTGTTCCTCACCAACATGCTCAACTACCGGCTGGTGAAATACGGCCTGGAACCGTCCGACCTGCTGGAGGCCAACCCGAGGTTGGTGGTGGCTCGGGTGAGCGGGTACGGGAGCCGGGGCCCCGAGGCGCACCGGCCCGGCTTCGACATGACCGCCTTCTTCGCCCGCGGCGGCATGATCGACACCATGACGCCGCCCGATGGCGACGCTCCCAAGCCGCCGACGGGACCCGGTGATCACGCCACCGCCATGGCGATGGTGGCAGCGATCCTGCTGGGTCTCCGGACCGCCGAGCGGACCGGCCGCGGCCAGGTGGTTGACACCAGCCTCCTCTCAATGGGGATCTGGACCATGGCCAGCATGCTGGCCGCCACCCTGGTGGACGGACGGGACCGTGAGCACCGGTCGAGGTCGTCCGAGGTCACGGCCCTGAACAACCGCTACCGGACCTCGGACGATCGGTGGCTGTTCCTGACCATGCCAGGGGGTGCGATGTGGCGACCGCTCTGTGTGGCGCTGGGTGTCGAGGACATGATCGAGGACGAGCGCTTCGCCGACGCGGACGCCCGCCGCGAGAACATGGATCTGGTGGTCCAGCGCCTCGATCGAGCGTTCGCGAAGAGGACCCTGGGGGAGTGGGGCGTGGTCCTCGAAGAGGCGGGCCTGGTCTGGAGTCCGGCTTCCAGCCTGAGCGACGTGGCCTCGGACCCGCAGGCCGAGGTCCTGGGTCTCTATCCCGAGATCGAACACCCTGCCGCGGGTACGTTCCGGACTGTGGCGACGCCGTTCGAGATGGAGGGCGCCGACCTTCGTCCGACGGGCCCGGCCCCCGACCCGGGCGAGCACACCGAATCGGTACTGCGGGAGATGGGTTGGGACGATGCCCGCATCGAGGCAGCCCGCCTCCGAGGCGCCTTCGGTCCGCCTGAATAATGCCGGGGGTCTTCATCATGAAGCCAAGGCCGTGAAAAAACCGTCGCTAAACTGAGGGTGTGACAGAAGACGGCGGTTCGGGCGCCGGACGCAGGCTCAGACAGCTAACCCTGCGGGACCGGCACGAAGCCCTCGGCGCCCGCTTCGCACCCTTCGCCGGCTGGGAGATGCCGCTCCAGTACCAGGGGATAGTCGGCGAGCACCATGCCGTACGCGAAGGGGTGGGGGTCTTCGATGTCTCTCACCTCGGCCGGGCCCTGGTGCAGGGATCGCAGGCGGGGCCGCTGCTCAGATCGGTGACCACCTTCGATGTGACCGGGCTCGTGCCCGGCAAGGCGCACTACTCGCTCTACTGCAACGAGGCCGGGGGCATCGATGATGACGTGTTCGTCTACCGGCTGGCCGGAGAGCGGTGGGCGGTCGTCCACAACGCTTCCAACGCCGAGCAGGACTTCGACCGGCTCCGGTCCGTGTTCGGCGACGAGGCCTCCGAGATCACCGCTGAGACCGCGATGCTGGCCGTGCAGGGTCCGGACGCGTTGTCGCTTCTGAGCACGGTCCTCGGGCCCGCCGTAGAGGGGCTCGAGATGCGCTCCTGCGTGGAACTCGACTGGGACGGTGGGCAGGTCATGTTCGCCCGCACCGGCTATACGGGCGAGGACGGCGGCGAGTGCGTAGTCGGGCTCGCGCAGGCCGCGGCGTTGTGGGATGCGCTGATCGAGGGAGGGGCATCGCCGGCGGGTCTCGGGGCGCGGGACACGCTGCGCCTGGAGGCTGCGCTGCCCCTGTACGGCAACGATCTGGACGCGGAGACGAGCCCCTACGACGCCGGCCTGGGTTTTGCGGTGACCCTCGATGACGGTGCGCCATTTACAGGGCGCGATGCGCTGGTCGAGGCGCGGGGGCGACCCCGGACACGGCGGCTCGCCCACCTCGAGGCGCGCGGGCGCGGCGTACTGCGGTCGGGCTACGCCGTGCACGCTCCGGAAGGCGGCGACCCCGTGGCTCGGCTCACCAGCGGAAGCTTCAGCCCGAGCTTGCGTCTCGGCATCGGCATGGCCTACCTTCCCGTGGAGCTTGCGAAGACCGGCGCCCGGTTCGAAGTCGATGTGCGCGGGCGTATGCTCCCGGTCGAAGTCGTTCGCCGTCCGTTCTACAGAAAGTCGAGGGAGTGATGAAGGCCGATTTCGAGATTCCGGACAACCTCTTCTACTCGGAGGAACACGAGTGGCTTCGCCGTGACGAGGAGAAGCCGGACGAGGGCGTCATCGGCATCACGGACTTCGCCCAGGACGGGGTGGGTGACGTGGTGTACCTGGAGCTTCCCACCGAAGGGGACCGGGTCACCGCGGGTGAGGCCTGCGGCGAGATCGAATCGGCCAAGACGGTCTCCGACCTCTACGCCCCGGTGGATGGCGAGGTGGTCGCCGTCAACGGGGACCTCGAAGACCAGCCGGAGCTGGTCAACGACTCTCCCTACGGAGACGGCTGGATGATCCGCGTCCGCATGGCCGATGCGGCACAACTCGAAGACCTGCTCGACGCGTCCGCCTACCGGACGCTGCTTGAGGACCACTGAGACGCTGATGCCTGCGCGGCCCTCACCGCATCCCTACATCCCGGCCACGGAGGCGGACCGGGCGCGGATGCTGGAGCGGATCGGAGCCCCCGATGTGGGCGCCCTCTTTGCCGACCTGCCCGCAGCCATGCGGGACCCGGCGATCCACCTCCCACCCGCCCTACCGGAGGCGGATCTGATCGCGTTGATGGAGGAGCGCGCCGCCGCCAACGCGCCGCCGTCACGGCCCGACTTTCTGGGCGCGGGTGCTTACCGGCGCTCCATCCCGGCCATCACCGGATACCTGACCTCACGTTCCGAGTTCGCCACCTCCTACACGCCCTACCAGCCGGAGATCAGCCAGGGGACCCTGCAGGCCGCGTTCGAGTACCAGTCGGTCGTCTGCGAGCTGACCGGCATGGACGTCTCCAACGCCGGGCTCTACGACGTGGCCAGCGCCACCGCCGAGGCCTGCCTGCTGGCGGCCCGGGTCACGAAGCGGAGGACCGTCGCGCTGCTAGAACCCATCCATCCCGGAACCGCCGAAGTGGTTCGCACCTACGCGCACGGCGCCGGGCTGGCCGTTGATCAAGTTCCGTCGCCCGATGCGATCGGTCAAGAGCACGCCTGCCTGGTAGCCCAGCAACCGGACTTCCTCGGAACCATCGTGGACCTCGAACCGCTCGCCGATGCTGCCCATGCGGTCGGGGCGCTGTTCGTGGCGGTCGCCGACCCGTTCGCGCTGGGCCTGCTACGGGCGCCGGGCGATGCCGGCGCCGACATCGTGACCGGCGAGGGCCGTGACCTGGCCGGTCCTCCCAACTACGGCGGGCCGTCCCTCGGTTTGTTCGCCGCGCGCACCAAGTACTTGAGGCAGATGCCGGGTCGCATCGTCGGACGGACCAGAGAACTCGCCGACGGGAACGGCAGCGGATACCAACGCACCGGGTACGTGCTCACCCTCCAGGCCCGCGAGCAGTTCATCCGGAGGGAGCGGGCCACGTCGAACGTGTCCACCGCGCAAGCCTTGATAGCGGTCGCCTTCACCATCACCGTCCAGGGGCTGGGCCCGAGCGGTCTACGCGACTCCGCCGTGCTCTGCTACCAGCGCGCCCACGACGCCGCCTCCCGCATCGCGGCGCTGCCCGGTTACGAGACACCCGAACGCGGGCCCTGGCTCCAGGAGTTCCTCGTTCGAGGGCCCATCCCCGCCGCCGAACTGGTGGCTCAGCTGGCCGAGCGCGGCATCGGAGCGGGCCTCGACGTGTCGGGGCGGCCGGAGCCCGAGGCGCGCGATGCCCTGCTGTTCGCCGTGACCGAGGCGACTCCCGATGCGCACGTAGACGCGTTGATCGGGGCGCTGGCAGAGATCGGGGGAGAGGCGTGAGCGGCTCCGGACCTGGCGTAGCCGACTTCGGAGCGCGCCTGAGCTTCGACCGCGGAGAACCGGGCCGTCGAGCGGTCGACGTGCCCTCGTGGGCGGGGGAGGAGGCTCCTCTGCCGGACGATCACCTGCTGCGCGACTCGGTGCGATTGCCCGAGCTCAGCCAGGGAGGGCTGGTGCGCTACTACACGGCAATGTCGGCGCGGAACTTCGGCATCGACTCCGGTACGTATCCGCTGGGCTCCTGCACCATGAAGTACAACCCGAAGGTCAACGACACGGTGGCCTCCCTTCCGGGGTTCGCCCGGGCACATCCCCAGGCCCGGGAGGAGGACGTACAGGGCACGCTGTGGGTCCAGTTGGAGCTGGGTCGTGGTCTGGGCGAGCTCACCGGCCTTCCGAATGTCAGCTTCGCCCCTGCCGCGGGCGCACACGGAGAGTTGGCAGGTGTTCTCATGGTGGCTCGCGCGCTCGAGGATCGGGGAGAGCTCGAGACCCGCCGCCGCATCCTCGTTCCGGACTCGGCCCACGGCACCAACCCGGCGACGGCGACCATGGCGGGATTCAAGGTCACCCAGATCCCGACCGGCGCCGACGGCTCGCTCGACAGGGCCACGATCGAGCGAGAGCTCGACGAGACCGTGGCGGCCGTCATGGTCACCGCGCCCAACACCCTCGGGCTGTGGGAGCAAGGCATCGAGGAGGTGGCCGAGCTCATCCATGACGCCGGCGGGTACCTGTACGGGGACGGGGCGAACTTCAACGCGATCATGGGCCGCGTGCGCTTCGGGGACCTGGGTTTCGATGTCGTCCACCTAAACCTCCACAAGAGCTTCAGCACCCCCCACGGTGGCGGCGGCCCGGGCGCCGGACCCGTATTGTGCTCCGAGGAACTGGCCCTGTACCTGCCTACGCCGATGGTGGAGGAGGGCGATGACGGTCTCGTGCACCTGGTCGCGCCCGCGCGCAGCATCGGCCGGCTCCAGCAGTTCCAGGGCAACGCGGCGGTCCTGGTCCGCGCCTATGCGTACATGCGGGCGTTGGGGCTCGACGGCCTGCGCGCCGCCTCCGGCCAGGCGGTGCTAAACGCCAACTACGTGCGCGCCCTGCTCCATGGCCACTACGACCTGCCGTACGACCGTCCGGTGCTGCATGAGGTGGTGTTCTCCGGCTCCCGCCAGCGCCGGGAGCTCGGGGTGCGAACCTACGACATCGCCAAGCGCCTGATCGACCACGGTTTCCACCCGCCGACGGTCTACTTCCCGTTGATCGTCGAGGAGGCCCTGATGATCGAGCCCACCGAGTCCGAGCCTCCCGAGGCGATCGAAGCGCTGGTCGAAGCCCTCATCTCGGTCGCGAAGGAGGCCGAGAGCGATCCCGACACCCTGCACCATGCCCCCTGGACCGCACCCATAGGCCGCCTCGACGAGGCCACAGCCGCCCGCCGCCCCGTACTCCGCTGGACCTCGGAGGGGCAGTAGCCCTAGGGGTTACCAAAGACTCAGAACGGAGCTTCGTGACGGAGACGGGGCCTGTGACGGTCACACTGGTCGTGTGCCCAGCCGTCACCAAATCTCCTGATCGGGTTTCCGGGCTCGATGGGCCGACCGCAGTTATGGCATATGGTGCGATACTGCGCTTGAACTGTCGGTGAGGCAGAGTCCCGCGAGGGATGCGATGATCCACGCGACTCAAGGAGGCTGGCGCGTGTTGGAAGGGCTCCAGCCGACTGAGTGATACCTGCCTCACGCAGGTACGGGCTGGGAACTCCGGTCGTGACAAGCACGAGCTTGTGGCGGGTTCGCGTGATGGCGACATAGGCCAGGCGTCGCTCGTCCTCTATGGCTACCTCCAACTCTTCCTCGCTCTCAGCTTCGAGTACCGTTCGACGGTGGGGAAGCTGATCATCGTCGGCGCCGAACAGAATGACCGTGTCCCACTCGCGTCCCTTTGCCCGATGGATTGTGTTTAGCTCGATCGCGTCCTTGCCTCCTTGGCTGTTCCGATCCTGGTTTAGCAACAACGCGCGGCTTTCGAGGTGTGTGACCAACTCGAACAGGCTCCGGCCTGTTGCTGCGTCCTGGATGTCCTCTAGCGCTTCTACCTCGTACTGATCGTGGCGGGACAACTGGTCGACGCTCATGTAGTGACGGTCGAGCCCCCCGGAAGTTCGAAGGAGCTTCATGGCGGCGGTGGCATCAGCAGCGGTCCTGAGTTCCTGACATAGCTGTGCCCATTCCCGCTGTCCCCTGGTGCGCCACTCCTCTGAACCGGTAGCGCCGATCGATTCCACCGCCCCGGCGAAGGAGAGCCGATCGCCGAGAGCTTGCCGAATCCGGTGCTGGTCGCCGTCGCGGAGGTAGCGGTTGGGGACACGAAAAGAACGTTTGATGTCTTCGGCCTGGGCGCTCCTAGGCGACGACACAACTCGCAGATAGGCGAGCACGGTCTTCTCCGAATCAGTGAGGCGCAGCGACTGACGTGGCGCATTGACAGCTACCCCCTGTTCTGCACATGCGCGTACAACGGCGCGTAGCAAACGGCTGGTGCGCGCCAACACCACTATCTCGCCGGGTGGCCCGTCATGTTCCTTCAGCAAGGTCGTGGTCTCATGAGCACCCGCGGCAAGGCTCTCGGTAATCCGAAGCTCAATCTCACCTAACCCCTTCCGGTTGGGACTCGGTAGAATCTCCTTGGGGAAACGACGTCTGTTGTTGCTGATAAGACTCCGGGCGGCGTCGGTGACCACGGGTGGGCAGCGATACGAGGTGCTCAACACGACGCGCTGAAGACCCGGGTACTTTGTGTCCAACATCACAATGCGCTCGACGCTGGCCCGCCGCCATGTGTAAATGCATTGATCCTCGTCGCCTACGGTGAAGAGAGAATCCTCCGGTGCCGCTACGAAACGGATCAGTAGCTCCTGCGCTGGCTCAATGTCCTGGTACTCGTCAACTAGCACGTGTTCCCATCTATCCTGCCAGCGCCGTCTAGCAGCATCATTGCTCTTCAAATGCTCAACGGCTCGGAATATCAGGTCATCGAAGTCATTGCGTCCCGCAGCTTCCAGATGCTCCTCATAAAGGGTGTAGATTTCGGCGGCAGTCCTGTAGAAGCTGTTTGCTGCTCGTTGCCGAGCCGTCAGCGGGTCCCACATTTCAGATAGTTTGTAATTGCTCACTACTTCGGCCGCTACCGGAGCGTCAATCCAGACACCATCCTCGACCGCATCCTTGGCTAGCTTCGCGATCCGACGCCACTGACCATGACTGATGGAGCCGATTTCCGAACGAAGAAGGCCTTCCTGGTCGAGGATGGCCCTTCCGAGCGCATGGAACGTCTTCACTTGGACATTGGCGAGACCCTTCGGCTCAAGGCGAGCCTCTAGGTCAACACGGGTATCTCGGTTGAAGGTGGTGCACAGGATTCGGTTAGCAAGTGCCCCCCTCGCGAAGAGTTCCTGGACCCGGGCGATCATGGTGGTGGTCTTGCCGGAGCCGGCCGGCGCAATGACCTGTATTACTCCTTCGTGGCCGTCAACCGCGCGGCGCTGGTCGGCGTCGAGATGGGCCTTCCAGGCCGGCACGCTGCGCTCCGAAGCAGGTGTCGATGGAGGGGGCAGTGAGGTTTGCGGCTGGTGGCGGCCCAGGAAGAAATCGAGGATTCGGTGCCACCAGGCGCGACGTGCTTCCCGGGGTTGTTCTGTGTAAGTCGTGACGTGTGATCGCGTCTCAAGCTCGGAGACTATCTGTTTCGTGACTGCAGACGCCCGGCGGTATATCTCCGAGCCTGTGAAGCGAAGGGTCTTCCAGCCTAGAGCTTCGAGTTGCGCGTCTCGCCGGGCATCGCGCTCCGCATCATGCCATCCGCGTCCGTCGCATTCGACGACTAGATGCTGGGCGGGGAAAGCGAAGTCAACCCGGTACTTGATGATGCCGTACTGTGCCTGCGGCGTCAAGCCGTGACTACGCATAGCACCGAGCAGGATCGCTTCGATCGGCGTGAGGGGCGGTATCCCATCGCTTTGCTGGTTCCGGGCGTAGGTCCGCATTAGATACTGAAGCCGTTCGAGGCTCCATGGATATCCCATTTCCGGTGTCGTGAGTTCTACCGGATCGAGTTCGTCGAACGACCTGTCGACGCCGAGAAGTAGCGTGAGGTCGCG
The DNA here is from genome assembly GCA_028821235.1 of bacterium. NCBI lineage: Bacteria > bacterium. The sequence continues at coordinate 73,048 of JAPPGV010000076.1, read as the reverse complement.
GCGGAACGATGGCTCGACCAGAAAAGAGTAGATGTCATCGACGTCCCCATTTGTTCGAGCGGGTACTCCGAGAATCGCGATGCGCTCGTGGCCGTCCATCAATCTCAAGATGCTTGCCGCAGCGTTCTCAAGCGTGTCACGTGTGACCGTCGCTGAGCGAGCATGTACGATGTGCCTGTTCCGCACCTCGGCAAAGTGGAACACGGCGAAGCCTTGCCTACGCAACGCTCTCCTAGATGGCGGCGAGGTTGTCCAGGTCAGTTCCCGCTCGGCCTTAGCCACTTCTCCGGTCCTTGACTCAGTCGGCGGTCAGGTACGGCATAGCAGCCTAGAGAATGCAAGCGAGCGGCAATCACGGTGGCCGGGCTGCGCGCGAAGGGGGCTAACAGAACCGAGTGGTCGAGCAATACACCCAGGCCGATGTCCCAGACTCATGGAGAGGCCGCGCAATTTGTCAACGCGGACGAGGCCAAGAGGGACTCAGGTGTCTTGTGGCAGAAGACACTGCCGCCCGCCGCCCCGTCCTCCGCTGGCAAGAAGACAGCGCATAGCGGCCACGAGTCCAAGCTATTTCAAAATTAAACTTTGAATTAGCCTAGCATGGTTGTAATCTGCTGTGCATGCTGATCGACAGGGACCTGGCGCCGCAGGTACTCGCGGCAGCGCGGACGATGCCGTCCGTCACTCTGACCGGACCGCGCCAGAGCGGTAAGACCACCCTGTGCCGCACGCTCTTCCCCGATCATGCTTACGTGACGCTCGAAGCTCCTGACACGCACGCGTTCGCTAGAGCGGATCCTCGTGGTTTCCTGGCCGGGTTATCCGAGGGCGCCGTGATCGACGAGGTGCAGCGCGCACCGCATATCCTGTCGTACCTGCAAGGCCTCATCGATGACGATCCGGAGCCCGGACGCTGGATCCTGACCGGATCGCAGAATCTCGCTTTGCTGGAGGCGGTAAGCCAGTCGCTGGCCGGTCGGACAGCCCTCCACAATCTGTTCACCCTGACCCGTGGGGAGATCGTGCGCTTTCCCCGTCACCCGACAGGTCTTGAGGAGTCACTGCTGGCAGGCTCCTATCCCCGAATATTCGACCGCGGCCTCGACCCGTCCGACTGGCTCCGATCCTACGTCGCGACCTACATAGAACGCGACGTCCGATCCATCAGGAGCATCGGAGATCTCGCCACCTTCCAACGGTTCGTTCAACTGTGCGCCGGACGCACCGCCCAGTTGCTCAATTACTCGTCCCTGGCCGGCGACTGCGGAGTATCACAGCCGACCGCGAAGGCGTGGCTGTCGGTCCTCGAAGCGGGGTTCGTAGTGTTCCGGCTTCAAGCCTTCCACTCGAACGTGCGCAAGCGGCTCGTCAAGATGCCCAAACTGCATTTCTACGACACGGGCCTGGTCTGCTGGCTCCTCGGCATCCGGACGCCCGAACACCTGCGTTCCCATCCGCTACGGGGTGCGATATTCGAGACATGGGTCGTTTCCGAGATCGCCAAGCACCGGGCCAACCTGGGCGAGCCGGGCGGGCTCTCGTTCTATCGGGATCGCAACGGGGTCGAGATCGATCTGCTGATCGACCGTCCGGACGGGATCACCCTCGTGGAAGCCAAGTCGGGGATCACGGCGTCCTCCAGCTTCTTCGGCGCCGGAAGGACAGTCCAGCGGCACATGGCCTCCATACCTCGCCCATCCGACATCATGGTGGTGTACGGGGGTGACGATCTCCAGTTCCGCTCGGACGGGACACTCATGCCGTGGGCGCGCCTCCATGACGCCGGCCCTAAGTGATGGTTGCGCGGGTCGACGAACTGGCGCTGCCTGAGTCCGCGCTCCGCGACTGGGTAGCCTGGGAGCGTGTACGCACACCGGATCCGATGGGAGTCCCGACGCTCGCCCATCCTGTCCACGCGGGGTGTGGTGGCCTCAAGCCAGCCGCTGGCCACCCTGGCCGGTATCTCGGTGCTGCAGTCGGGCGGCAATGCAGCTGACGCCGCCGTTGCCACCGCCGCGGCGCTGGCGGTGGTCGAACCGGGTTCCACGGGCATCGGCGGTGACTGCTTTGCCCTCTTCTATGACTCCGGCCGAGGTGTGGTCGACGCCGTCAACGGCAGCGGACGGAGTCCCAAGGCTCTGACACCGGAAATGGCCGGGGGACCGGCTGGCTTCGATCCACAGGGACCCCACGCGGTGACGGTGCCCGGCGCGGTCGCAGGCTGGGTGGACACCGTGGAGCGCTTCGGGCGGATGTCGATGGCTGAGGTGCTGGCACCGGCCATCGCGCTGGCCGAGGACGGGTTTCCGGTGACGCCCATCATCAGCGGCGGCTGGAAGGGGCAAGAAGACCTCTTGAGGGCTAGGGGACCTGCCGGCCACGATCTGCTGGTCGACGGCCGTGCTCCAGGGCCAGGCGAGGTGTGGAGAAACGCGTCCATCGCCCGGGTGATGCGCGCCGTGGCGGAGGGCGGCGCCGACGCGTTCTATAGCGGGTGGCCGGCGCGGGCCATCGTCGAGGCTGTGCAGATGAACGGTGGCTGCATGACGGCCGACGACATGCGAGATCACCGTTCATCCTTCGACAGCCCGATCTCAACCACCTACCGTGGCTACACCGTCTACGAGTGTCCTCCCAACGGCCAGGGCATCACCGCGCTGATGGCTCTGAACATCCTGGAGGGATTCGACATCCCCTCGACCCGACCGAGGTCGCCGGAAGCGTTGCACACGACCATCGAGGCGGTCCGCCTGGCCTTCGCCGACGCCCGGGCCTACATCGCGGATCCCACCCGCGCCCGCGTCCCCGTCGCCGCCATGCTCAGCAAAGGGTACGCGGCGGAGCGTCGCCGGCTCATCTCCTCCGAGGCCGCCATCGAGTTCGCAACCGCCGGCCACCTGCCGGGCGGATCCGACACCGTCTACCTGTGCACGGTCGACGGAGAGGGGAACGCCTGCTCCTTCATCAACAGCAACTATCACGGCTTCGGAAGCGGCATCGTGCCCCGTGGCTGCGGGTTCAGCCTGCAGAACCGCGGCGCCGGGTTCGTCCTCGAACCGGACCACCCCAATGCCATGGAGGGCGGGAAGCGCCCCTACCACACCATCATCCCTGCCATGCTCACCCGGCCGGACGGGTCGCTCGTGGGACCTTTCGGGGTGATGGGCGCGTGGAATCAGCCCCAGGGACACGTCCAGGCGGTTATCAATCTGGTGGACCGCGGCATGGATCCCCAGAGTGCCATAGACGAGCCTCGCTTCTCGATCTACGACGACCCGCCCAATGGTCAGATCTGGGTCGAGGACACCATACCGGAGGGCACGATCAGCGCCCTGGCCCGACTCGGGCACCCCGTCCGTCCCGCTTCGGGCGCCCTGCGAACAACGGTGGTAGGCCGAGGGCAGATCATCGTGCGCGATCCGGAGACCGGTGTCCTCTGGGGTGGCTCCGATCCCAGGGGCGACGGCTGTGCCATCGGTCTCTGATCTCTCTTTTCTATGTCACCTGCGATGAGGCTGGCGGCGTTCGTCTAGCGTCAGATCGGTCAGCGCGCGCAGGGGTGCCGGGACACTCGAGCCGGACTCCAGGTCTGCCGACGGGGTCGCCCGGCCAAAGCGGGTCGTGATCGGTACCGTCCCCGCCCACCAGGGGCCTTCGATGTCCTCGGGATCGTCGATCGGATCCCCGGTTCTCACCTTGGCCGACGCCTCCAGGAGGGGGAGTTCCAGGACCAGGGTCTTGCGCAGTTCGGACCGCGACGGCGGGCGGACATCGTCCCAGTGCGGTACTACGTGGTCGGTGATGAGCTTGAGCGCCTCGAGCTTCCGCCGATCGTCACGGATCCGTCGGCCGCGGCCCCGCACCACCACCGATCGGTAGTTCATCGAGTTGTGGAAGGGGGAGCGGGCCATTACGAGCCCGTCGAGGTGCGTGACGGTGGCGCATATCTCCTGTTCCTCACCAGAGCCGAGGAGGTGATTGGCGATGGCCCCATGCAGGTAGAGCATCTCGTCATCACGGCCGTAAGCCATCGGCAGAACGAGGGGTCCGTCCGGTGTGGCCACACCGACATGGGCTATGACGCCGGCGTCCAGGATCTCCAACACTTCCGCTCGGTCGTAGCGGGCCCGTTCCCGACCGCGGCGGACCCTCGTGCGGGCAGAAGGCGGCATAGGACTCTCATGAGATGCAAGGTCGTCCATGGCCGGGGGAGGGTAGCGCCCACGCCCGACTTGTCGCAGTTGGTGGGAGTCGGGATTACCCGGCACTTCCCACGAGATGACAGGGATGCCGAACGGGAATCCGGCCCCGAAAGCACGCGGTGGACCAACTACCAGAGCCGGCCTGTGCGATCCTGGCTCGCCGGGATATGGGTCACCGAAGTCGAAGAGTCAAAGTTCGTCAATCGAGGCCATCGGCAACGGAAGTCGACTCCGCCTGCTCCAGGTAGGACGACCAATCTGCCCGCTCCTTCCGCAGTTCCGCCGCCTCGGCCGCCACGCGATGGGCGAACCGTTGGCGACTAAGCGCCTCGGCCGCCTCCCGGATGATCGCTGCGCGATACGCACCGGCGGTCCGGAGCGGCCCCGGCTCAGAGGGTCTGCCGTACCTTGTCGGCACCGTGGAACAGGATGTCGCGCACGGCTTCGGAGGCCTTGCTGTGGAACCTCACCGTTTCCGGGTCGAAGTCCCTCGTGGGTCGAGGGGTGTGGGTGAAGTGCCGGTAGGTGTCCTCGCCACGGACCAGGGCCGCGCTGTCCCAGTCGCCGATGATCTGGCGAGTCCTGGTCGGCATGTAGTGGAAGGAGACCCCGATACGGCGGTCCCGGGACGTGTTGGGGGAGGAGGCATGGGCCAACCGGCCGTTGTGCATGGAGATCTCGCCTGGATTTAACGGCATCGAGACGGTCTCGGCCTCGTCGACCTCCACCGTTATCTCCTGGCCGCGGGTCAGCATGTTGTCCTGTTGGTACGTGTCGCTGTGGGGCATGAACTCGCCCCGGTGGCTGCCCGGCAGAACGCTCATGCAGCCGCTCTCGGGTGTGGCGGGTGACAATGCGAGCCACACCGTTATCAGGTCGTCGGTGTCCAGCCCCCAGTAGTTGAGGTCCTGGTGCCACGACACGTAGGACTTGGTCTGGGGCTCCTTGATCCAGAAGAGAGTGTTCCAGCACAGGATGTTTTTGCCGATCAGGTCCTCGACGGCGTCGAGTACGGTTTCGTCGCGCATCAACTCGTCGACCCAGCGGAACAGCAGATGACACTTGTTGCGAAGGGCCCCGGACACCGGCCCTCCCTGTTCGGACTCGAAACGCTCGAGCACCTGCCGGTAACCGGCCGCACGGGCCGGATCCATCACCCGAACCGGGCAGATGTACCCGTCCCTCCGGTACTGAGCCACCTCATCCGCTGTCAGACGCTTGGGCATCGCATTCCTCTCCACAACCTCAGCGGACACTAGCGGCGGCACCTCTCACGGCGATGGGGCACTCGCCAGGTCTATACCGTGCCGCTAAACCGCCTATAGTCATGACTATGGTCATATTAGGATGAGTCCCACTTAAGGAGTGTGGGGAATGGAAAGAACCACCAACGCCGAGTCTGCAGGCGTCCGGACCATCAAGGCTTCCGAGTTCAAGGCCAGGTGCCTGAAGCTCATGGACGAGGTAGCAGCGAGCGGCGAGGAGATCGTCATCACCAAGCACGGCCGGCCGGTGTCACGGCTCGTGCCACACCGGACGATGCCGGAGACACTGTTCGGGATAGACCGTGGACGGTTCGAGATCGTAGGCGAGATAGGCGATCCCATCGACGTCGATTGGGAAGCTGAAGCAGGCGGTAGCTGGGACGAACCGCTGTGATCCTGCTGGACACACAAGTGATGCTTTGGCTGAGGTCTGGCGATCCCAAACTCGGAAGCAATGCGCGATCTGAGATCGACCTGGCGTGGCATTCCGAAGGTGTGGCCGTCTCGGCGATCTCATTCTGGGAGGTCGCGATGCTGAAGGAGAAGGGCCGGATCAGGTTCCCCGAGGACATTGCGATGTGGAGGCGGGAACAGATCGACCAAGGCATAGCCGAACTCCCGGTCGATGGAGACATCGGGATCCGCGCTGCGGCTCTGCGGGATTTCCACGGCGACCCGGCAGATCGCATCATCGTGGCGACTGCGCTCGGCGGTCGCCAGTTGGTAACCGCCGACCGCCGCATCCTTGAGTGGCCCGGTTCGCTGAACCGCCTACGCGCCACCGATTGACCCAACCAGTTGTCCTTATGCACGCATGCGGGTGAGAGTCGCGAGTGGACTGAAACGGCCGGGGAGGAGAGTATGGATGCTGACAAACAACTGAAGGTACTCACCTGGAACGTCAACAAAGCGGCAGAGTCACGGTCTGCTCTGTGGGACGCGGTGCGGCGTGAGGAGGCGGACGTCGTCCTGCTGCAAGAAGTCGTGCGATTACCCGCGGACCTACAGAGCAGCTACAACTGTCGCGTAGTAACACCAACATACTTCCGTGGTGGCAGTGCACCGTTCGCGACAGCGATCCTGTCCAAGGGGGAGATGGACACTCGCCAATTCCTGACGTCGCGGTTCGGATGGGTGAACCGTATCCAATCGCAGCACCACGGATGGATCCTCGAGTCCGAAGTGACCACAGGTTCGGGGACCACGCTGAGAGTAGTGTCGGTTCATTCACCTGCCTTTGCCATTCCTACTAAGAATCTGCTGCACTCAGAGTTCGCCGGCATCAAGCTCGCGAATAATCCTCGCCTCTGGATTACGGAGATTCTGTGGGCGTTGCTCAGAGACTCGGATACTCCGGAGGAGACGAACTGGGTTGTCGGTGGCGACTTCAACAGTTCGGTTCTGTTCGACCACCCCAGGGATCGAGGTAACGGGGAAATCATACGCCGGATGAATGCCTTGGGCTTGAAGGACTGCCTTAGCTACTACATGGACGGGGATGTGCCCACCTTCAGGCATTCAGGAGGGAGCATCACCCACCAACTCGACTACTGCTACGTGAGCGCAGGCTTACTCGAACGTCTGAGGTCTGCCCGGGTGCTGAGCCATCAGGAAGTGTTCGGCCCGACGCCGAAACTGAGCGACCACCTCCCGATCGTGTGCGAGTCCGACTTCTGAAACCGCGGTGTCTAGCTAAGCCTATGGCCGGGTGGTGAGGGAGTAGTTGGTGCTGCGACCCCGGGCCGAACTTCGGACGAGAATCCCGTCGTTTACCAGGGCAGTTATGTCCCGCAGAGCGGTGTCTTGCGAGCACTTGGCTAGCTTTGCCCACTTCGAGGTGGTCAGCTTGCCCTCGAACCCGTCTAGGAGTCGGTTGAGAACCCTCCTCTGGCGCACATTGAGCCTGACGCCTTCGACCTGTCGCCAGAAGCGAGCCTTGGTGAGGACAGATGCCAGGTTCGTCTCGGCTCCGTCGATGGCTCGGCCGAGGCACCCTAGGAACCACTCCATCCACTCTGAAACATCCGGTGTTCCCTTCTGTGTTCGTTCGAGGATCCGGTAGTAGCCGCGGCGTTCCAGCCGGATCTGCGATGACATGCTGTAGAAACGCTGGGGGCTGTCCTCCGAACAGGCTAGGGCCATGTCACTGATCGCCCGGGCGATGCGTCCATTGCCGTCGTCGAAGGGATGGATGGTCACGAACCATAGATGCGCCAATGCCGCCCGAACCACCCCGTCGGTGTCCGACGGCTCGTTGAACCACCTGAGGAACTCGTTCATCTCGTTGCCGATCCGCTCCGCCGCGGGCGCTTCGAAATGCACTCGTTCCTTGCCGAGGGGTCCGGAGATCACCTGCATGGGTCCGGTACGGTCGTCACGCCAGCCCCCTACGGTGATCGGTCGCATCCGGCTGTGCCCGGTAGGGAAGAGTGCCGCCTGCCAGCCCCACAGCTGCTCGACGGTCAATGTCCGGCCATAGTTGCCGGTTGCGTCCAGCATCATCTCCACGACGCCCTCGACCCGGTCCTCCGCGTGGGGAAGACCACCGACATCCAAACCGAGGCGACGGCCGACAGACGAGCGGACCTGTTCTAGGTCGAGACGTTCGCCCTCGATGTCACTGGACTTGTGAACGTCCTGAGTCAGAGTCTCGAGAATCGCTTCCTGCTGAAGGTCGAACCCCAACGATTGCATCTGGCCCACCAAGCGGCCCTGCTTGTAGCGGACAACCGCCAGGCTGTCCGCCACCTTGTCGGCATCCCAACGGAGTTGGGGCCAGTCCCGATGCTCATGAATATACAACCGCCGCATAATCTGCGGTGATTGTAGCAGCTAATCACCGCAGCAGGCTCCGGAGCATCCCGCAGCGTGTGCTGGACATAGGGCACTCTGGGGTAGAGCAGTATCGCGATCGCCGAGGATGCCGATTCCCAACAGGTCCGCCGTCGGAACTCGGCCAGGGAGTGAACACGCTCGCTGACTCGTTACCCGGACCTTGGGACATTCACGACGAACCTGGGCCCCTTTGCCGTAGTCATGGGACTTCTGTGGCGTTGGATGGTATCGGAGATCGAGGGTAGGGATACAGTCGGATCATCGGAACCGCAACTTTACATAACATGCATTATGGGACATTCCGTCACGAGGCGCCGGTACGTCCTGGCGGGTGTCGCCCTAAGGCGTGCAACGACCAGCGAGGACCACGTGGTTGACACGCGAGATTGGTCGTCTCAGTAGATCCCGGGGATGATCCGGTACTTGACCCGTGCCTGATACTCGGCCCACTTCTCGGCGCCGTACTTCTCCTGACAGAACCGTTCGTCGAAACGTTGGCGAGTGGTGAACAGCGAAACGCCGAAGGCGAAGTAGATCCAGGCCCAGGGATTGGTGAGATACCCGAATGTCAAGGAGATTGACAGGGAGTACAGCACTTCGCCCATGTAGTTGAAGTGGCGGGCGACACCCCATAGGCCATTGCACAGAATCTTGCGGTCGCCTGCCTCAATGTACTCGGGCTCGATGAGCCCGAGGAACTTACGGTCGGGCCAGCGCTTGAATGTGTACTTCTGCATGATGGCGCCGCGCTCGATGCACCAACCAGCCAGGAACAGAGCCGGAACCCCGATGAGCCAGACATACCTCCATGGTGGTGAGTGTCCGGGGTCCGGGTGCGCAGCCATACCCCACAGCGGAAGGATGAACAGCCACCCGTAGACGACGAGCCCACCCCAGAACAGCTTGAAGCCGAGGTTCTCGTGGATCAGGTCGAAGGTATACAGCTGGGCACGCTCGAATACGAAATAGTCGAGCACGTAGAGTGTGAAGAACCCCGCGTACAAGAACACGCCCGGATTGGCGTCTTCGCCGAAGCGCTCGTAGTGGTAAACAGCTCCTGATAGAGCGTTGAGCGACAGCATCGTCCCGCCCACCACATAGAACCACATCTTCACGTCGAAGCGGTTGTTGAAGAGCGACAGCTCCCGGACCCGCCCTTCCCAGAGTTCGAGCAGCGTGTTCTTGGTCTCGTCTCTCGGCTGGGTGAACACCGCGATGATCGCGAAGATGGCGGTGAGGACTGTTCCTCCCGCCACGGCATAGACCGAGGACCGGTAGAACCAGTCATGTGGCATACCAGTGAGTTCCAGAGCCCACACGATCTGCGCGATCACGAATACCAGGAGACCGTTGAGCCGGTAGTCACGAGGCTTCCCGGTCTCGGGGTTGATGACGTAGCCGGGAACCCGCCTCGCCGGCAATATGAGCTGTGCCAGGCAAAACACCGCGAAGATCACCAGTGGGGTGAGGAACCCCCAAACCGCCTCCGACCCTGACAGTTCGAAAAGGTGGCCAATCCCAAGCCATTCGATCATGACCGAGTTCCCTCCCCTCCAGTAACGTGGTCACCTAGGTCCTAGATGGCCCTTGGACCGCCAAGGAGATCGGTTTTCCCTTCGCCCCCGGCCACCGCCTCTCCTGCATCAGCCGCCGCCGCGGTGCCTATCACAGGCACTATATCGGCTCCAGTAAGCCAAGAAAGCGGCCTGTCGCTCGTGGGGTCAGCGAGGCTCGCTAGGTACTGGCTGATGCGCAGGTGGGCCGGCTCCACTAGGTGGTAGACGTTGCTGCCTGCATAGCCGGACCGAGGCCCAGGCGCGTCTGGCAGCACCCTTCCGAAGTGCGCCCAAAAGTCCCGCCGGAACTGGCCGACTGGGCTGAGCGATCCGCTGGGGGTTATCTCCCCAACGGTCCGATCCCACTCGTTGGGACGTTCGATCACATCAAAGACAGGGGCGAGCGGCGAATCCCCTATACGGACAACGCTGACGCGCACGGCGAAGAACGCGAAGGGATCCGTAGTGTGGTTGTTGGCCAGCGGATAGCCGACAGATGGGGCTCATCGAAGCCGGCGGCGACCCAGACCACGATCTTCGCTTCCAAGCCGGCCAGATATGCGAGCATTTGGCCTAGGTGCTGGAGGTTGGCACGCTCTAACTGATTCTCTATCAGTACGAGGGAGCCTTCCTGCGGTATCCGAGCAACGATATCGGCACGATGTGGGCCGACGCTTACTTCGGTGCCCTCAAGTTCTAGGTCGTCGATGCCCAGTTCGGCCGAGAGGTGGTCCAAGTTTTCTGCTAGCCAAGGAGTGAAGTTATGCGCTTCGTGCGGCCACGCCTCCCTGACATTCCCGCGCTCTAGCTTTCCTAGATCCATCCGTACTTCCTCCTGGTCCGCTTGTCCGGGCGGCGATCCTTGAGGGATGCTCGATCAGTCCGCTGTGAGGTCCAGTCCGAATGCGGTCTCGACGGTCTTGATCGTGTTCTCGTCCTTTAGCTTGCATGCCGTGATTTGTGAAGCGAAGAGGCCCTTCTGCCAGATCGCGTCCTCGATGGGCCGGGTGCCCAGCCACTCGACCGGTACCACCATCTCCGTCAGATCGGGGTCCTCCGAGTCGGCGTTCTTCCACTTCTCGGCGCTTAGCTCTGGTTGACGGAGGAGTGGTTGGCTTTGTCCGTCGATCTCAACGTCGGCAGCGCGAGCGGGAGTCATCTCGCCGATGACCCGGCCTATGCCGACATAGCCTGCGCCACCCACATATGCGAACACGCGTTTGTCCAGTGTGAGGTGTCTTAAGGGTTTCCAGTAGCGCGATCCCCCGCCTGCGCTTAGGAGACCGTACTTTCTGGCTAATGACCAGCGTTCGGGCTGATCGGCCCGGTCGAGGACACAGTAGAAGTCCCGACCGTTCCATGGCCTGCTCTTTCGCCGCGGTGGTCGCTGCGTCGTGTCTCCGTCCGGCTGTGGATCGAGTAGCCACGTTCGCGCGAGGTAGTCACGGTCCTCGTCGCTGAAGTGGCGGAAGAACACGGCGTTGATGGGTACACCGTACGACTCTGCGAGGAACTCGACAATGCGATCAGACGTCTGGTCGAGTTCGGACGCGATGATCGTGAGCTGCTGATCGGCATTGACCACATCCGGAAGCGGGCTGTCGAATCGCTCGGCGAAGGCCTCTCCGAGGTCGGTTTCGCCATCTTGGTGGTCCAGATAGATCTGCTGCAGATCCTCTATGCCTAGATCCTGTACCCAAGACCCGTAGTCGAGTGTCTGGCGACAACGTCGCGAGGAGTCCGATCACGCTTTAGCTCGAGGACATGGGCGCGACCGTCAGCATCCAGGGCCAAGAGATCAATGTATCCGCCATATCGGGTCCGCACCTGGCGTCCGACGACAAGCAGATCCATCCCGCACATGCCGGGATCTTCAGCGAGCATATCCTCGAGACGCTGTTCTGAATCGAGCGGCGATGACACCAGGTACCGAGGCCCTGCCTCAGTCATCCTCCAGATCGCCATCTCAACAGCCACTTCGAGTCCTCCCCACTACGAGAACCTACTTGATACCACTCGGCAGTCACACTCCCCGCCGACACGCGCCCATCCACGCCAAGCCGAGGTTCAGGTCTCTGCGGCGTGTTCGTATGCCTCCGTAAGAGTGGCGAGGAGGTTCTCGTTGACGTTCCGGGTTGTCGTGCCCTGGCCGAGGCGGGTGTCGAGCAGTTTCTCGATCGGGTCGATGAATTGAGGCGCCTTCTTCTCGAATACGCTGCGCCAAAAGGCCAGGTAGGCGCCGCGCTCATTCCAGATCGTGACTAGGCCCACGTTCTCGACCACGAGACGTGGGAGCAAGGTGAATCGCTTCGCTCCCTTGCCCTCGAAGGTAGCGAGTCGTATCCAACCGTTCGCTTCGAGACTCCGAGCCCACAGGAGGAGCCTGTGCAGTGTCTCGTGGCTCTCGGGAGGTGCTTGGTTGATGCTCTGCTCGAATCTCTCGCTCCCCCGATAGAGGGTGCCGGACTTGCCGCGGCGTTTCTCGTTGACGGTTACTTCGTGCCGTTCGGGGGTTACCCGTTGCGGCAGGACTACGGAAGCGCCGTCCACGTCGAAGGAGTTAACGGCGACTAGGTCAATCATTAACTTGTCGGTGACGTGTTCCAGGTAAGCGACCAGCGTCATCAACTCAGCCGGCACGTCGTCGAGTACGAATACGAGCCGGAACCTGCCCTCTTGCAGGTGCTCGTCGAGAGATGTTGTGAACTCCTCGGCGTCGAGCGCCTCCTCTTGGACCGATCTCATCGCATCCACAAGGGACTCGTGGCCGCGTTGCTTCAACTCCGAACTGAAGCGGTCCTCCAGTTGTTCCCGGGTCGTACCGTGGAGGTTGGCCGCGTAGGCAAGGATTTGCGCAACGACAGCGCGGCGAGCCTCGTTGTTCTGCGCCAGCTTGATCTCGATGATGACCGGCCGGCCCGACGCCTCGACCCCCACGAGGTCCGCGCAGCCCGATCCCAGGGGCACTTCCCTACCGAGTACCAAGAGTGCCGGCGCGCCGGCCAGGGGCAGCATCTCTGGCGTGTCTTCGATCAGCCTGTGTAGCGTCGCCTCGTCAGGGAACCCTTCGGGTCGGCTGAGTTGCCATCCTTCATCGTTTCGCGTCCAGATTCCCGAGATAGTCATCTACGCCCCTGTTGTGCCGAGTCCAAACCGCCGGCCGAGACTCTGATGCCTACGCCGGGAAGGTGACTGGGCCTACTACGTCCTCTACGTCGGGGGCTTCGATGACAACCCGGCCGCGGTCAATGGCTGACTGCTTCATGGTGTCGAGGTCTACTCCGGGTGGCGGTGGTGCGAAGCTGAGCACGAACGAGACCGTGGCAGAACCCCGGTTCTCTACTCCGAAGGGCATTCCCCTGGGAATGTGGAGCGCATCGCCGGGAGAAAGGGCCACGCGGTCCTCGTCGAGGATCCCGTCGAGGTGTCCCTCGAGCATGAACAGCGAGAGCTCGAACAGCTCGGCCTCCTCGGCATCGGGTGGCATGTAGCCGCCGGCGGGAACGTGGGCCACGTAGGAGAACAGCTCCTTCCCGGCGACCAGCGGCCGGTAGTAGTAGCCGTCGTCGGCGTGCTGGTAGGCCTCGACTTCGGTGAACCTTCGGATGGACATGATCACGGTCCCGGGCAGGCGAATTGGGCGCTCCACTGTAGTGTGGGTTGCTCAGACTCCTGCCTGATCGGTCAACAGGTCGGCGACCTGCTGCCATCCGTAGGCCACTTCGGCTATGCCTGCTCCGGCGATGTCGATGGTTCTGCTGTCGATCGGTTCCCCTCCGAGCGCCTCATAGAAGCGGCACGCGGGATGGTTGTCCTTTGCCACCCACAGCAGCATCGATTCGAACCCGTCCGCCACCAGCCTCTCCGCCACGGCCGAGACGAGGAGGCGCCCCAAACCCCTGCGCTGGTACTGCTCGAGTAGGTAGACGAGATAGAGCTCCCCCACGTAGGTCTCGTTGCCCGTTCGCTCCGGCCCTCCCCCGGCCAAGCCGACCACATAACCGGATGCGGTTTCCGCGAGGAAGTTGCTGACGGTGGGCCGCGCCGTCGTCAGGACCTGTTCCCAGAACGACTCCCTGTCCCGGTACGAGAGTCCGGCCAAGAACTCGTCAGGCAAGATGCCGGCATAGGTGGACCGCCACGAGTCGACGTGAACCCTGGCGAGCGAGTCGGCATCCCGCAATTCCGCAGTCCTGATACGCATGGAAACATCTTATGACCAGGCGCTTCGGGACGCCGGGCGTGTCCGGTATAGGTGTGGTTGCTATCCGCCGGGGTGGGGTTGTTGGGGGTGGTATTTGTCGAGGAAGGCCTGGTAGGCGCGCTGTTGTTGTTGGTGGGGGCTGAGGTACTCGACGTTGGTGGGGTGCCGGTAGTGGGGCCAGGTTCGGGGTGGAAGGAGCCGGCGGCGGTGTGGTGGTGTGTGGCGGTCGATGCGGTGTCCTCTTCGGTGGATGGCGATGTGGTGGTGGTACCAGCAGAGGGTGGCGAGGTTGTCGGCCGTGTCGGGACCGCCGTCGCGTCTGGGGATGATGTGGTGGGTTTGGAGCCGGTAGCCGCTCCGGCACGAGTCGATCACACACTTCCGGTCCCTTGCTAACACTGCTCGGCGGAGCCGTTTGGGAACCTGACGTTGCACTGGCCCGATTTCCACGACTTGGCTGTCCTGGATGGTGACTTCTTCGGTGCGTCCTTCGCATTCGACCGTCTCGACGATTTGGGGTCCGACCCGGGGGCCCCCGAACACCTCTACGCCTTGGGTGTTGTCTGATTGGTCGGCGAGGGCTTCGTCCTTGATGAGCATGATTACGGGTTCCCGCCCGGCGGGGTCGCCGGGGATGAGGTGTTGGTCCAGGTCGTCTTGGGCCATGGTGACGAGGCCGATGGCTTGTTTCTGAGTGGGTGTCAGCTCAGATTCGGGATCGGAGTCGGAGGTGAGGGGTGGGATCTGGTCGGCTCGGCGGTCCAGGGCGTGGCGCACGAGTTGTCCGTCGGTGGCCGTGAACCTGCCCGACAGGTGCCATACAGCGCCGTCGTCGGACACGCGCAGGTTGACATACTGCCGCTCGAAGGCGCTCCGCTCGTCTCCCCTGCTGAGCTTGCGGAACCTGGTGGCCAGCTTCGTGACCCCTGCCAGGTCCAGGTCCTCTGACGCGGCTACATCGGAGGGGCTGGCTCCGGCTTGGAGGAGCCGCCGCTGGGAGACGGTGCGGTCGAAGGGCAGGTGCCCTCGCCCTATGAGGTCGATGGTGTCATCGTCCAACCGCCGGGCCAGATAGGCGAGATCCCGAGCAACCGTATGAGGTATGTCCAGCCGAGAGGCTGTCCAGTCGATCAGGGAGCGGTACCCGTCCCGGACGATGCCCCGATGGCGAACCACCATCTTCAACCAGGCAAGCTGGCGGCCACGGAGGCGGTCGATCTCCCGCTGGGCATCGTTGAGGTTGTTCTCGGCGACCAGGATCGAGTCGGCATCGTGGAAAGCTGTCACTTCATACATAATGTATGAGCATAACAACACCCTGTGACAAGCTATGAAGGATGCTTGAAAAATTATCACACATATACAGCTAATGACTGAGTGAGAGCGTTTATCAGCGGGGAGCCGGGAGAGGCGTCCGGCCGACTAGCGCATACGTGGACCAAGTCCTCGTAACACCCGCTTCCGAGGAACTCCTAGTAGTCGACGTCGGTGCTGACCTTTTGGTGCGGGTAGGCGGCAACGGGTTGGTGGGAGAGGGCGGCGGCGTTACCGGCGCGGTCGTGGATGGTGCCGCCGTTGAGTTGGATGCTGTTGGCGCTGATCTGGATTCCGTCGGGGTCGGTGTCGTCTGCCTGGACCTGGTATTCGAACACCAGGTCGTTGTTGAAGCGCCGGTTCGGGTTGGTGTCGGGCCGGAGGGTGGCACGCCGGTTCTCACCGCCGATGTCCAGTTCCAACTGGAGGTCGCCGGTCCCGGTGACCGGTTCGCTGAACACCACCTCCACCCTGATTGTTTCGCCCGTCCGGTAGGCCTGCCCGTTGGCGGGCCGGGATGTTACGTAGATGCCCGAGACTGTGGGAGCGGCGGTGTCGATCTTGTGATCCGGTAGATGGCCGGTAGCCGGGAAATGCATCTGGTATTCGACATCGGTGCCTTCGGCCTTGATGGTCCCGCTTCCCAGGACTGCGATGGCGCCGCCGGGGATGGCGATCCCCCTGATGTCCGTGTCTCCCGGCGCGACGGTGTAGCTGAAGACCAGGGTGTCGGTGCCCGAGCCTCTGAGGTAGCCGGCCTCTCGCCAGGCTTCGGCCCAGTTGTCATGGATCAGACCGACATAGAGTCCCAGGCGCACTTCTCCTTCCACGACCACGTTGGTGTCGAAGGTGAGTGCGATCTCGATGGCCTGACCAGCCCGGTAGGTCTCCCATCCGTCGGGCGGCGTTGAGATGACCCCGACATGTTTCACATAGGGTCTGCCGTCGACTTTGTGGTTGGCCGCCGTTTCGAGACCTGCGTGGGTGCGATCGATTGGTACGTCGGTCCCCCGCGCATAGACGGTGCCGCCCAAGCCGTGGGTTGAGCCGTCATCGTGGGCGGTGCCGCTGACAGCGATGCCGTCAGGGTCACTGTCGGAGGGTTGGACCTGGTACCGGAAGACCAGGTGTCTGGTCCCGGAGCCCCGGAGGTACCGCGCTTCTCTTGGGGTGTAATGGTCTCCGTCTCCGAGGCGGAGGGTCAGCCAAGCATCGTCCGCCACATCTACCGCCATGTCGAAGGTCAGCGTGATGTCGATGTTCTCCCCGCTGCGGTAGCTATCTCCCCGGGCAGGCGTGGAGGTGACGGCCACCCCGGTGATGGTCGGGGCGTCGTCGTCCACGATCGTGACGACGCAGGAGTGGAATCTGCCATGGGCGAAGAGGCCCATTTCGAAGGTCTCGTCGTGTTCAGGCCGGGTGTCCTGCGTCGTCACCACGGGGACCCACAGGGTGTCGCTATCGCCCTGGGCGTCGACCCTCAGCCTCCCATAGGCCGCGAAGTCCCTGTAGTCGGCGGTGTGGCCATCGATTGAGGCGTAGAAGTACTTGGGGCCGATCGGGGGGCCGTCCCAGCGCATCCCGATGCGGTCGGAATCGCCCTCGGCGATGGGGGCGGGACATACGGGGGTGGGATCAGGAACAACGCTGAGGGCCGGGGTCGGCCAGGCAGTGAGCAGTGCGACTGTCGTCAGCACCGTGAAGCCTGCCACTGTTATGGCGACGGTGCCAGGCTTCGTCTTGCTGCTGGATGACTCCTTTTCTCCGGTCATCTCTCACCTCCTTTCAGAGGTCACGTATAGCCAATTCGGGTTCCGGCCGAACTGGCCCTCGCACCGGGGAATCCCGCAGAGGTGAGGACCCCAGGCACGGGGACAGGGCGGCCAAGTGGTTGGTGGCTCAATGACACGCTGCCGCTCCCGGGCCGGAGTCGGCCAGCGAGGCTTCGTGAGAGGACGGTGGGAGTGATGGGTCGGTCCCAACTCTCACTCTCGGGTTGGTGACCTTGACGCCGATGCCGGTGGTGTCGGTGTCTTCCGGCTGAGGGGTTACCCTCCGCGTCACTCTCCCGACACCGAAATCCGGTAACTGATTCCCCTGATCGCCACCCTCCGGCCGAAGAGCATTCCCGAGCGTGAAGCCTCCGCCGCCGTGACGCATCCCGTTCGGCGGCTGGGACTCGAAAGACGCTTCCCGCCATCAGGATGGCTCCCATGGGAACGACGGTAACTTCGTCGAGGAGTTAGTGATGCACGTCGCTGGTGGCCCCACCGCTGTGATCGACAGCCCCAAGAGAAGGATTTCGACTCAGGTACCGCGCTATCTGCGGGACGGTCAGGTGCCGTAAGCCGGCCCCGTGGCCTGCTCGGCGTATACGTGGATGGTGCCCGAATAGGTTGAGACCCAGACCTCGTTGCTGAAGGGGTCGTAGGTGATCCCGATGGGTCTGGGGGTCGTGTCGAGCTCCTGGAGGATGGTGAAGTCGCGGGCCCGTAGCTTGCTCACGGTGTGCGACTTGTAGTTGACGACATAGAGGGCCGTGCCGTCGGAGGAGATATCAATGCTGCGGGGCGCCTGGCCGGTCCGGGCGCGGCGGATGACCTGTCCCGAGTCGAGATCGACCGCTACCACCGCGTCCTCTCCGTTGAGCGTCGCATACAGGGTTCTGCCGTCCGGGCTCAGCACCAGATGGCGCGGCGAGATCCCGACGTCGCGTATGTACGTCGGCGCGGGTGGGCCTGTTGTCCCGCGATCCGCACCCTCGGATGAGAACGCCGAGAGGTCGATGGCGGCTATGCCGGTCGAGCCCATCACGGCCACGTACGCGGTCGTACCGTCGCTCGTGATGGCGACCCCTCTCGGGTGCCTACCGACGTAGATCTCCGCAAGCGTCTCATGTGTGACCAGGTCGATGACTGTGACATCGAAGCCGCACCAGTTCGATACCACCAGGAGACGGTCGTCCGGCGTCACGGCCAGGTGCTTCGGTACGGGACCGACCGGATAGACACGGTCGATCTCAAGCGCCGTGGCGTCTATGCGGTACACGAAACTGTCCTGTCCCTGGTCCTTACCGCAGCTGTCGCTGCCGGCCTGCGGGTCGTATCCCGGGCCGTACATGCGGTAGTTGGACACGAATGCGAACGATCCGTCCGAAGTGAAGGCCGCCTCCACGGGTGATCCCCGGTAGGTGTCTCCGGAGGCGTCATACCCGAACTCCCGCAGGTTGACCGCATCGTCGATGGTCTTGACGATGCGCTTCGTGTGGTCGAGGACCGAGATCGTGTGCCGGTACATCATGTTCTGAGCCAGGTACAACCCGGTGCCTGACGCCACGACCGACTTGGGGGCGAGGTCGCCGCTGATCCGGGCCACCGGGTGCATGACGAGGTGGTCGTTCTTCGGGCGCGGGATCGGCACCAGGAATCCGTTCACGACCATGGTGCCGAAGGGGGCGGTGTCGGTCCGTGGCTCGGCAGCCTCGACCGGGTATCCCGGAGCGAGGAGTCCGAGTAGAAGGCCGATGATCACGGCCGCCCGGGCCGTCCGGTTCATCCGCACCGGTTCAAGCATCGAAGACCGGATAGAGACCCGAGGGACACCTCTAAACATGTGTAACACTATATCAACCTTCTATGACATGAATCGATTGGTGAATCTCGTGTAGCACGGATTGGCGCGGCAGCTACGGGGCGCGGTGGTAGGTTCTGGAGTGGTCCATCGGTATCAGCGTTTTGGAGGTGGGCGTGAGGAGTCATGAGGTCGACTACCGGATTGTCGGTGATGACCTGCAGTTCGTGGAGGTGGAACTGGACCCGCAGGAGACGGTGGTGGCCGAGTCCGGGGCGATGATGTACATCGAGGACGGCATCACGTTCGAGGTCAAGATGGGCGACGGGTCGGAACCCAACCAGGGGGCGTGGGGGAAGCTCAAATCGGCCGGCAAGCGGGCGCTGGCGGGCGAGTCGGCGTTTCTGGCCCACTTCACCAACCAGGGCGGCGGCCGGCGTAAGGTGGCGTTCGGATCTCCGTATCCGGGAAAGATCGTGCCGCTCGACCTCGCGCAGATCGGTGGCCGGATCCGGGCCCAGCAGAAGGCGTTTCTCTGCGCGGCGCGCGGTACCAAGCTCGACATCGCCCTCAACCGGAAACTCGGCGCCGGATTCTTCGGCGGCGAGGGATTCATCCTCCAGGACATCTCGGGTGACGGTATGGCGTTCCTACACGCGGGCGGCACCATCGTCGAGAAGCGTTTGGTGGGCGAGAAACTCCGGATAGACACCGGTTGCATAGTGGCGTTCGAGCCCCAGATCGAGTTCTCGATCGAGCGGGCCGGACGGGCGTCGACCATGTTCCTGGGCGGCGAGGGCCTGTTCCTGGCGACCTTGGAAGGCACCGGACGGGTCTGGTTGCAGTCGCTCCCCTTCAGCAAGCTGGTCGACGAGGTGATCCGTTACATCCCAACGCCCGGCAACAGCGGCTAGCGGCCGCTAGTCGGCCAAGAACGCGAAAATCGCGGAGATCGGGCTTCGCCCGTTGGGCCCTCCCCCACCGCCACCACCTGGGGTCGGGGCGCGTTGTGCTATGCCCTGGTGGGGGCTGCCCCGAACGATTTGATCCCTCGAGCGGCCTGGTAGACGTCCGTACCGGGCCGTTGGTTATTGCGGTTGTTCAACAACATACAACGACCAAGTGACACGTTCAACCCCTCTGTGGGAGGGTGACCGGCGCAGGTTGTCCGAGAATCGGCCGGGTCAGTCGGGCTTGAGATCGAGCGAGGCCGAGTTCATGCAGTAGCGCAGACCGGTCGGCTGCGGGCCGTCGGGGAAGACGTGCCCCAGGTGTGAGTCGCAACTGCCACACACCACCTCGGTGCGCACCATTCCGTAGCTGTAGTCGTGGCGCTCCTCCACCGGCGCTCCCTCTACCGATTCGTAGAAGCTGGGCCACCCGGTCCCGGAGTCGTACTTGGTCTCGCTACGGAACAGCGGGATACCGCAGCCGATGCACATGTAGGTGCCGGCGTCCTTGGTGTTCCAGTACTCGCCGCTGAAGGCCCGCTCGGTACCGGCTTCGCGAGCTACTTGGTACTGCATCGGGGTCAGCTTCTCCCGCCACTCCTCCTCGGTCTGCGGGATGGCGGCTGCTTCGCTAGGGGTCGGGGTCATTGTTCCGGTTCCTTCCCTTGGTAGCGCTGTTCTCCGGCGCGACATGCAGGATTCCGCATGACCGACCGCGGGCTCGGTGCCAGGACGCCTGCAATAGCCATCGCAAGGATCCTATCCTTATGCCATGGCAACTGAACAAGCACACCCGGTCGGGGCTAGACACAGAGTCCCCGTCACGATGATCCTAACCCTGTCCCATGGCCGCTGAACCTGTGGGCCCGGACGCTATCTCCTCGGGCAACCCGCCCCCGAGCGGGTGGAGATCGACCAGGGACTACTTCCTCGCCGGGCTGGTGGCGAGCGGGTTCGCCGTGGCTTTTTCCGAGATGCTCGCCTCCTTCTTCGTGTCGGCGCCATCGCTGGTGCTGACCATCGGGCAGCGGTTCATCGACATCACCCCCGCCGCCCTCAAGGACTGGGCCATCGCCGTCTTCGGAACCAACGACAAGGCGGTCCTGATCGGCGGGATCGTGGTGGTGACGATCATCATCGGCGGCCTGCTGGGTGTGGTGGCCCGCAAGCGTATGGAGTTGGCGGCGATCGGCTTCGTGGCCTTCGGCGTGCTCGGCTACGCCCTGGGAATCACCGATCCGCTCGCCACCGCCGGCGCCACCCTCATTCCGGCTGTAGCGGCGGCCGTGAGCGGCATCGCCGTGCTCGTCCTGCTCCGCCGCCTGCTCCAGGGACCGGCCGCGGAGGGCACCGATCCCGTCCCGGCCGTGTCTCCGGACTCCCGGCGGGCGTTCATGACCGCCTCGGGCGCCGCAGTGGTGCTCGCGGCGGGCCAGGTGGTGATCGGGCGGCTCGCCGCCGACCGGACCCAGTCGGTGGTGGCGGCCCGTGAGCAGGTCACCCTTCCTACGGTGGCCGCCTCGCCCACTACCACAGCCGCGCCTGCCGCCACCACCACGGCAGCCACCGCGGCGGCGGTCGAGGAAGCCCCGGTGACGGAGGCCACGACAACCACCACCCGGGCCGTTGAGGAGGTGGTACGCACCGTGGCCGATCCGACGCCCGCCCAGATCGCCCAGGTGGAGGGGGTGTCGGAGTTGATCACGCCCAACGAGACCTTCTACCGGATCGACACCGCTCTCAGCATCCCCAACGTCGACCTGGACACCTGGGAGGTCAGCTTCACCGGCCTCGTGGACTCACCCTTCAGCCTCACCTATGACGAGTTGATAGCACTTCCCATGGTGGAGCGCTACATCACCATCTGCTGCGTCTCCAACTCCGTGGGGGGCGACCTGATCGGCAACGCCAAGTGGCTCGGCGTGCCCCTCAGGGATCTGGTGGAGCGGGCCGGGGTCCAGCCCGAAGGCACGCAGTTGATCGGCCGTTCGGTCGATCGCTTCACGGTGGGCTTCCCCACCGAGGCGGTCTTCGACGGACGGGAGGCCCTGCTGGCCATCGGCATGAACGGAGAGCCGCTTCCGGTCAGGCACGGCTTCCCCGCCCGGCTGGTGGTCTCCGGCCTGTACGGGTACGTCTCCGCCACCAAGTGGCTGTCCGAGGTCGAGTTCGCCCGCTGGGAGGACTTCGACGCCTACTGGATTCCGCGCGGCTGGGCCAAGCAGGCCCCGATCAAGACCCAGTCCCGCATCGACACGCCCCGTCCGGGCACCGTCGGCGCTGGTACGCGGGCCATCGCTGGAGTGGCGTGGGCGCAGAATCGAGGCATCGACACGGTCGAGGTTCAGGTCGATGGCGGGCCGTGGATGGAGGCCATCCTGCCCGAGGAGTTGGCTATCGACACCTGGCGCCAGTGGCACCTCGAGTACGACTTCACACCGGGTCCTCACACCATCGCGGTGCGGGCTACCGACCGGACCGGGTACACCCAGACCTCCGAGATAGTCCCGCCGCGGCCGGACGGGGCCACCGGCTACCACACCGTCCAGGTGGTTGTGGTCTGATCCGGCGCCGACCTGCTAGTGGTCTGTCTGCGAAACAACTTGGCGTGATCTGGCGGTCATCGGCGTCCCGTCGCTGCGTTCCGCTTCCTCAACGTACCCTACGGGTACGCCTTCGTCAGCGGGCCTTGCGAGGAACACCGCTGCCGACGCCATACCACGCCGCCATTCCACAGACAGACCACTACTCGGCCAGGGTGGCGAGATAGTCGTCGGGGATGTCGAAGTTGCCGTAGACGCCTTGCACATCGGCCAGGTCGTCCAGCGTGTCCACCAGGCGCAGGACCCTGGCGGCGCCCGAAGCGTCCAGTGGGATGGTCGTGGACGGGAGCTGGGTGATCTCGGCGGACTGTACGGACAGCTCGGCGCTGGCCAGGGCATCCCGGACGGTCGGGAAGTCGGTGGGCGCCGTGATCACCTCGAACTGGTCCCCGCTCTGCCGTACGTCCTCGGCGCCTGACTCCAGGGCAGCCATCAAGATCTCGTCTTCATCACCGTCTACTAGAAGGTAACCCTTCTGGTCGAACAGGTAGGCGACGGAACCCGGCTCGCCGAGGTTGCCCCCGTTCCGGGTGAAGGCGGACCGGATGTCGGAGGCGGCCCGGTTCCGGTTGTCGGTGAGCGCCTGCACCAGCAACGCCACTCCCCCTGGCGCGTAGCCTTCGTAGAAGAACGTGTCGAGGCGTTCGCCGACCAGCTCTCCGGTGCCGCGTTTGATGGCCCGTTCGATGTTGTCCTTGGGCACCGAGGCGGACCTGGCCTTGTCGATGGCGGTGGCCAGCACGGCGTTGCCCGCCGGATCGCCCCCACCCTGACGAGCCGCGGCCTCCACGGCGCGGCACAGCTTGGCGAACAGGTTGCCACGGGCGGCGTCCTGCCGCCCCTTGCGGTGCTTGATGTTCGCCCACTTGGAATGACCGGCCATCGACGTCAGGCCACGAGGTCGATGAGCATCCGGTGGACACGGTCGTCGCCCGTGAGCTCGGGGTGGAAGGCGCACGCCATGACATGGTCCTTTCTCACCAGCACGGGCCGGCCCTCGTGGCTGGCCAGCACCTCGATGTCGGGGGCGGTCCGGTCCACCACGGGTGCCCGGATGAAGACCGCAGGGAACGCATCCTCCCAGCCCTCCACGGCGAGTTCGCATTCGAACGACTCGTTCTGGCGGCCGAAGGCGTTCCGCTCCACCATCATGTCGAGCGCTCCCAGCAGGGGTTGGTCTCCCCCGGTCACCGCTGTGGACAGGAAGATCATCCCGGCGCAGGTGCCGAGGGTGGGGAGCCCGTCCGAGATGCGGCCGCGGAGGGGGTCGACCAGCCCGTAGAGGGTGGCGAGCCGCCCGATGGTGGTCGACTCTCCTCCCGGGATGATGAGGGCGTCGATGCCTTCCAGGTCGGTGGGCGTCCGGATCTCCCGGGGAACGCCACCGGAGGCGGCCACCATCCGGGCGTGCTCGCGGACGTCTCCCTGGAGGGCGAGCACCCCGACCACCGGCGCCCCGGGCGCGGTCTCTACCAGCCTCGCTCCTGCATCCGCTGGCCGGCCGGTATGTCGTCGATCTCGATCCCGACCATGGCCTCGCCGAGATTGCGGGACACCTTGGCCACGATCTCGGGATCACGGTAGAAGGTGGTGGCCTCCACGATCGCCCGGGCCCTGACAGCGGGGTCGCCGCTCTTGAAGATTCCCGAGCCCACGAAGATGCCGTCGCATCCCAGCTGCATCATCATGGCGGCGTCCGAGGGCGTGGCGATGCCGCCGGCGGCGAAGTTGACCACCGGCAGGCCGCCCGCCCCGGCCACCTCGCGCAGCAGTTCGACCGGTGCGCCCATGTCCCGCGCCAGGGCCATCATCTGGTCGTCGCCGGCGGCGGCCGCCTGGGCGATCTCCCGGTTCATCCGCCGCATATGGGTGACGGCCTCGACCACGTTGCCCGTACCCGGCTCCCCCTTGGTACGGATCATGGCCGCGCCCTCGGCGATACGGCGCAGCGCCTCCCCGAGGTTGCGGGCGCCGCACACGAAGGGCGTGGTGAAGGCCCACTTGTCGATGTGGTGGTTGTTGTCGGCGGGGGTGAGGACCTCGGACTCGTCGATGTAGTCGACACCGAGGCTCTGGAGCACCTGCGCCTCCACGAAGTGGCCGATCCGGGCCTTGGCCATGACCGGAATCGAGACCGCCTCCATGATCTCCTGGACCTTGCTGGGATCGGCCATCCGGGCCACTCCCCCGTGCGCCCTGATATCGGCGGGAACCCGCTCCAGCGCCATGACCGCCACCGCCCCGGATTCCTCGGCGATGCTCGCCTGGTCGGCGTTGACGACATCCATGATCACGCCACCCTTGAGCATCTCGGCCAGGCCACGCTTTACCCGCAGCGTGCCGGTCGTCTCCGCCTTGGTGCCCTGTTCCATGGCGATTTCGTCCTTTCCATAGTACCAGTTATAAGGAATATTCTACCGTGTCCAAGCCTCAGCGCAACCCTTAAGGGCGCTATCCGGCGCGGGTAGCCAGGCGGTACAGCTCGGTGTACCGGGAGATCACCTTCCCCCAGTCGTACCGTTCGACCCGGGCCGAAGAACCCGCCGCCAGGCGCTCCCTCAGCCCCGGGTCGGCCAGTACCGCCTTGAGGGCGCCGGCCAGGCCGTCCGGGTCGCCGTTCCTGAACACGAGGCCTGTCCCGCCGAGGACGTCCCCGAATGCGGGGAGGTCGCTGGCCACCACGGCACACCCGGCCGCCATGCCCTCGGCAACGGTTATCCCGAAGCTCTCACCGCCCCGGTTGGGCGCGCAGAACACGCCGCTGCCGGCCAGGACGGAGCGCTTCTCTGCCTCGGACACCCGCCCCAGGTACTCGACGCCCTCGACCGGGGGTGACTCCCCTCCACCCACTATCACCAGCCGGGCGTCCGGTACCTCGGAGCGCACGGCCGGCCATGCGGACAGCAGCAGGTCCCGGCCTTTGCGAGGGTCGGGCCGGCCCACGAAGGCCACCCGGCGAGGATCGCGCTGCGCCTCGACCCTGAACGAGCCCACATCGACGGCGTTGGGGATCTCCACCACGTCGAGACCGAGCGGCTCGACGGCGCTCCGGGCGGTCCGGCTCACCGTCGTGGCCAGCACATCCCCCAGCAACAGCCGCACCAGGCCTCTCCCCCATCGGTACGCGGCGCGGAACATGGGCGACGGGTCGGCGTGGAAGGTAACCACGGTGGGTCGTCCGGTCCGGAGCGCCGCCCAGCCGACCAGGGGGACCATCGGCTCGTGTACGTGGATCACGTCGGCGCCGGCCACGGCGGCCCGAACCCGGCGGACCGCCATCGGCGACAGGGCGATGGGCGCGCGGGAGCGGTTCACCGGAAACATGACCGGTCGGCCCGCATTCGCGCCCGCGGCGCCGGCTCCCGGACCCACCGCGAAGGCTTCCTGGCCCAGCCGCCGGAGATGCTCGACCAGCCCGAGTACCTGCTGCTGGACGCCCCCCGGGATGTCGAGGGCGTACGGGGAGACTACGGCGACCCTCAAGCATCCCCCCGGCGCCGTTCGAGTAAGTCATGGTCGGACGGCCAGTTGGGTTGCACCAGGTGCCACTGGGTGGGAGCCTCCCGGATCATGTCCTCGTACCGGTGCGCCAGCTGCTGGGTGATGCTGCCCATCCGCTCGGGGTCCTCCGGACCGGGATCCTCGATGGGAGCATGCACGACCACCCGGTGACCAGCACCCCGTTTGAAGTACGAGACCACGGGGAGCAGGACCGCATCGTTGCGGATCGCCAGGGCGGCCGGACCGGCCGGCAGGGTGGTCTTCTCACCGAAGAATTCCACTTCCACGCCGCGCCCGCCGATGTTACGGTCGGCGACCAGAGCGATCACCCGTCCCTCCATCATGTCGTTGCGCAGTGCCCGCATCGTGGACAGGCCTTCCGCCAGCACCACCCGGATGCCGAGTTGGGCCCGCATGCCGGTGAACCACCGGGCCAGGCGGCGGTTGGCCAGCGCCTCCGCCACGGCGGTGATCCGGACTCCCGCATCCTCTGCGAGGGTGCCCGCCAACTCCCAGTTGCCCACGTGGGGAAGTGCCGCCACAATCGGCCTCCCGGACTCCTGGGCCGCCCGGACGTGTTCCAGCCCTATCAGCGTCACCCGTGACCTCACCACCTCGGCCCGCCGCGGGCGGAACCAGAGCGTCTCCGCCCAGTAGCGACCGTAGGCGCTGAACACCTCCCGGGCCGCTCGCTCCACCGCCGGCCCATCGCTCCGGCCGAGCACCCTTCCCATGTGCCGGATCGCCATGGCCTTGCGCTCCCCCGCCCAGAGCCAGCAGAGCCGGCCTGCCCAGCGACCCAGGTGGCGGACGATCGGTTCGGGTAGAGCTCCGAAGATCCCCGCGCCTGCCCGGTAGGTCAGGTAGGTGAGCAGGTCAGTCACCCGCTGACAGCTGCCGCCAGGTCTTGAAGAACCGCTGGAAGACGGTTAGCCAGGTGAGGATGGCCATCAGCCACAGCATGACCGTGACCTGATCGAAGATGAACCCGGCCGCGAAGAGGATGACCCGCTCCGCCCGGCCCATCAAGCCGCCCCGACCCTCCACCCGCCCGATGTCGGCCTTGGCCCGCAGGTAGGAGATGACCAGAGATGCGCCCAGGCTCAGGACGCAGAGCACGACGAGGGCAGGGTCGCCCTCGTCGGGTGAGAGCCGTGAGGTGAGCCAGAAGGAGCAGGCCGCGAACATGGCCGTCTCGCCGATACGATCGAATACGGAGTCGAGCAGCGCACCCCGGGGTGAGTCCGATCCCGACGCCCGGGCAACCGACCCGTCCAACCCGTCGAGAGCCGAGCCGCCCAGGATGACCAGGGCGCCGATGACCACGCTGCCAGTGGCGAGCAGAGTCGATCCGACCAGGGTGACCACCAGCCCCGTCACGGTCAGGTGGGCGGGTCGCACCCCGAGGCGGGCCAGGCCACGTCCGATAGGCGCCACCACTTTGTCGACATGCTCGCGGGCCCAGACTTCGATCACGGTGGCTCCTTCCGCTCGGGAAGCTACCACAGACGGGAAGCATCGTATGATTGCCTACACTCGGATGCCCCACAAGGAAGCGGAGGAGGATGCGACCGGAGAACATTCGAAACGTGGGCCTGTTCGGCCACGGAGGTTCCGGTAAGACCTCCCTCGCCGAGGCCCTCCTCTTCAACGCCGGCGAGATCAACCGCGTCGGTTCCGTAGATGCCGGCAACACGGTCATGGATCATGAGCCCGAGGAGATCGAGCGCCAGAGCTCGCTGGGGCTCGGGGTGGCGTCCTTCGATCACAACGGGACCCGGGTCAACCTCATCGACACCCCCGGGTACGCCGACTTCGTAGGTGAGGCGCTGGCGGCGTTGCGAGCCGTGGACCTGGCCGTGTTCGTGGTCTCCGCCGTGGACGGAGTCGAGGTACAGACCGAGATCCTCTGGGAGGCCGCCCGCCTGGAGGGCATTCCCCGGGTGGTGTTCGTCAACAAGCTCGACCGGGACCGCGCCTCGTTCTCCCGCACCCTGGACGAACTCGTGGAGGCCTTCGGCAAGCGCATCGCTCCCATCCAGATACCGATCGGCGAGGAGCAGAGCCTGAGCGGGGTGGTCAGGCTGGTGTCGGGTCGCGCCTACCGCTACGAATCGGGCCGGACGGAGGGCACGGCTACCGACGTTCCTGCCGAGGTGGCCGAGGCTTTCGAAGAGACCCGGTCAGCGCTCGTGGAATCGGTGGTGGAGACCGACGACGATCTGCTCGAGGCCTACTTCGAGGGCGAGGAACCGTCGGCGGAACGCATGGTGGAGGTCATCCACGACGGGATGCTGGCGGGAGACATCTTCCCGGTCCTGGTGGGTTCCGCGGGCTCGCTGGTGGGAATCGACACCCTGGCCGAGTTCGTGGTCGACTTCGGCCCCGATCCCCTGGAACGGACCATGCCCGCGACCTTGAGCGGCGAACTGGCCCCCGATGCGGACGGCCCGGCGGTGGCCTACACGTTCAAGACGTCAGGGGATCAGTACGTGGGCCGGGTCAATACCTTCCGGGTCTTCTCGGGCTCGTTCAAGCCCGACACCGTGCTCGAGAACCCCGGCGGGGACAAGCTCAAGATGTCCAGCCTCTTCTCGCTCCAGGGTAAGGAGCACACCGGGCTGCCGGAAGCGACGGTCGGGTCCATCGGATCGGTGGCCAAGCTCGACCGCCTGCGGGTCGGAGACACCCTGAGGGCCCCCGGAAGCGCTACCGAGATCGCACCGGTCCGGGTGCCCCGCCCGGTACACGAGGTGACGGTATCGCCCCGCTCCACCCAGGACGAGGACAAGCTCTCGACCGCCCTGGCCCGCATCCAGGAGGAGGATCCCACCATCATGGTGGAGCGACGCGCCGAGACCAGCGAGACGGTCCTCTCAGGCCTCGGGGAAGCCCATGTCAGCGTCACGCTGGCCAAGGTGGCGCGGCTCTTCGGGGTCGAGGTGGACACGGGCGTGCCGCGCATCCCGTACCGGGAGACCATCCAGGGGCGGGCCGACGTGGAGGGCAAGCACAAGAAGCAGTCGGGCGGGCGGGGCCAGTTCGGCGTGGCGTACGTGAGGTTCGAGCCCAACCGGCGAGGCGAGGGTTACGAGTTCGTGGATCAGATCAAGGGCGGGTCCATTCCCCGGAGCCTCATCCCGGCGGTCGACAAGGGGATCCGGGAGGCCCTCGAGCGGGGCATCCTGGCCGGCTACCGCGTCATCGATGTCCGGGCCACCGTCTACGACGGTAAGTTCCACTCCGTCGACTCCGATGAGCTCAGTTTCCGGATGGCGGGGATCATGGCCGTCAGGGCGGCGGCTCCCGATTTGCGGGCTACCATCCTCGAACCCATCGCCGTGGTCACCATCCGGGTGCCCGAGGACTACATGGGCGACGTGATCGGTGACATCAACGCCAAGCGGGGGCGGGTGCTCGGGATGGACGCCGACGGGCGGAGCCGGGTCCTGAATGTCGAGGTCCCGATGGCAGAGGTGCAGCGCTACTCGGTGGATCTGCGGTCGATGACCGGGGGGCGGGGATCCTTCGACATCGAGTTCGCCCGCTACGAGCCCGCTCCCCCGCAGGAAGTGCAGCGGGTGGTGGCGGCGACCAAGGCCGCGGCCGAGTAGGAGGGACGAGCGCAGCACATGGAGAAGGCGACAATCCGCGTCGATGGTGAGGACGCGATCGACCTACTGATCGCATCGGGAACGGAGGGCGAGCGGGCACTCGACATCCGGGGTCTCCGCGCCGCCACCGGGATGGTCACCCTCGATCCCGGATACGGGAACACCGCCGAGACCTCCAGCGAGGTCTCGTTCATCGACGGCGAAGCAGGGATCCTTCGCTACCGCGGCTATCCGGTGGACCAGCTGGTCGGGAACTCCACGTTCCTGGAGGTGGCCTACCTGCTGGACCGGGGCGAGCTTCCCACCCCCGATCAGATGGCGGCCTTCGAGAGCCGTATCGCGGAGTGCCGAGCCCTGCCCGACGGGTTCGAGAAGGTCCTGGAGGCGTTCCCGGCCGGTACCCATCCGATGCAGAAGATCGCCACCGCGATCGCCCTGCTGGGCGCCTACTACCCGAGAACGGGAGGATCGGGAGAGGTGGAGGCCAACCGGCTGGCCGCTACCCGCCTGGTGGCGATGATGCCTGCGCTGGTGGCCTGGTCGCACCGCAGCGACCGGGACCGGGTCTATATCGATCCCGACCCGGGACTCGGCTACGCGGCCGACTTCCTCAACATGACCTTCAACCCCGGCGGCTCGGGTTACCAACCCAACCCGGCCCATGTCCAGGCGATGGAGGCGTTGCTGATCCTCCACGCCGACCACGGCCAGAACCTCTCCACCTCGGCGGTCCGGCTGGTCGGGTCGGGTCAGACCGACCTGTTCTCCTCGATATGCGCCGGCGTTCTTGCTCTGTCGGGTCCTCTCCACGGCGGCGCCAACCAGCGGGTCATCGAGATGCTGGAGGACATCAGGGCCGCGGGCGGGGACACCCGGCTGTTCCTGGACCGGGCGAAGGACCGGAACGACCCCTTCCGGCTCATGGGCTTCGGACACCGGGTCTACAGGAACTTCGATCCCCGGGCGCTGATCATCAAGCGACACGCCCGCGCCCTGCTCGACAACCAGAGCAATCCTCTCCTGGACCTGGCGTTGAAGTTGGAGCAGGAGGCCTTGGCGGACGACTTCTTCATCCGGCGGCGCATCTACCCCAACGTGGACTACTACTCGGGCATCATCTACCAGGCCATGGGATTTCCCAGCGAGATGTTCACGGTGCTTTTCGCCCTGGGCCGGCTACCGGGATGGCTGGCGCAGCTGCGGGAGATGAGGGAGTCCTCGAGCGCCCCGCTCAAGCGCCCGCGCCAGATCTACACCGGCTACTCACAACGAGACTACGTGCCCCAGGCGGAGCGTTGATGGAGGGAATCCGCATTCCCGCCGAGGTGGCCAGGGAAGCGGGTGTCCCGGACGATCTCGACTCCGGGCAGCTGGGTCCGTACCGGTTCCCGTCCCCGTCCCGGCGCCGGATCGGCGCCCGCATCTACCTGGCCGCGGGGCTGCTGGCCGTGTTCGGGGCGCTGGCCAACCTCGGCGCCGGCCTGTGGGTGGTCGCGATCGGGCTGCTGGCACTCGCCTACGTTCATTACCGCACGGCCTGGCCGCTGGTGATTGGCCAGGAGCGGGCGCTGGACATGGCTGCAGCCGTGGCTCCGTTTCCGGTGGGCCACGCCTCGGCGGCCCTCGGGTTCGTAGGAGGTCGGTCGCGCCCGGTCTGGAACCTCATCCTGTACTCGGCGGAGGACCCGCCGCTGGCGCGGGCACTGGTACGGATCGACGCGGTCAGCGGGCACAGCGTCGACGAGGTCTACACGGAGCAACTGGAGCAACCCGGCTGAGCCCGGCGGGGGCTCGAGGAGTACGTTCAGCCGGGAGGCCGGGCGGCATCGACCAGCTCGGCCAGTGCCTCGTCCATCGGAACGCCCCGCCTCTCTTTCTTCTCCGACCGGAGGCGAAGGCCGACCGTGTCGTTTGCGGCATCCTGGTCGCCCACCACCAGGATCGCCGGGACCTTCCCCGTGATGGCCGAGCGGATCTTCTCCCCCAGCTTGCCCGGTCCCGAGGCGGACTCGACCCGTAGGCCCCCGTCCCGGAGCTTGCCCGCAACCCGGCCGGCGTAGCCGTCATGACGGTCGGCGACCGGCACGACCACGGCTTGGACGGGCGCCAGCCACATCGGCATGGCGCCGGCGTAGTGCTCGACCAGCACGCCCAGGAAGCGCTCCACCGAGCCGAACTTGGCGGCGTGGATCATGACGGGCCGCTCCCTCGTGTCGGCGGGAGTGACGTATTCGAGGCCGAACCGCTCCGGGAGGGAGAAGTCCACCTGGATGGTGGACATCTGCCAGCGGCGCCCGATGGCGTCATTGACATGCACGTCGATCTTGGGGCCGTAGAAGGCGCCCTCGCCTTCCGCCACGCGGTGCGGGACGCCGGCCTTTGCGAGCGCTTCCCCGAGCGACTCTTCGGCCAACGCCCACAACTCCGGTTCCCCGACCCATTTCTCTCCCGGACGGGTCGAGAGATCGGCCTGGAATTCGTCGAAGCCGAAGTCCCGGAGGAGGCGGAGCACGAAGTCGAGGTGGAGCTGCAGCTCGGACGGGACCTGGTCGCGGGTGCAGAAGGTGTGCGAGTCGTCCTGGGTGAACCCGCGCGCCCGGAGCAAGCCGTGGACCACGCCCGACCGCTCGTAGCGGTACACGGCGCCCAACTCGGAGAGCCGCATGGGCAGGTCCCGGTACGAACGGGCGTCCGAGCGGTAGATCAGAACGTGGAACGGGCAGTTCATGGGCTTCACGCGGTACTCGTCACCCTGGTCTATTTCCAGGCCGGGGTACATGTTCTCCGCATAGAAGTCCAGGTGGCCTGACGTCTGCCAGAGATCGGCCCTGGCCAGGTGGGGTGAGAAGACGAAGTCGAAGCCGAAGGCCTCGTGGATGCGCCGGCTGTAGTCCTCGGCGAGGCGCCTCAGCATCCCGCCCTTCGGGTGCCATACCGCCAGGCCCGGGCCGAGGCCGTCCGGGAACGAGAACAGGTCGAGTTCGCGGCCCAGCTTGCGGTGGTCCCGGCGTGCCGCTTCCTCGATCCGGTGGAGATAGGTCCGCAGCGCCTTGCCCGACTCCCAGGCGGTCCCGTAGATGCGCTGGAGTTGGGGACGTTTCTCGTCCCCCCGCCAGTATGCCCCCGCTGTGCGGGTCAGTTTGAAGGCCTTCAACCTTCCGGTTGAAGGTAAGTGTGGGCCCCGGCACAGGTCCACGAACCCCTCGTTCCGGTAAACGGACACCACGTCCCCGGATTCGACCTCCGACTCGTCTACCGAGCGGATTATCTCGAGCTTGTAGGGGTGCTCGCGGAACAGGTCCAGTCCCGCGGCCCGCGACATCTCTTCCCGGACGAAGGGCTGATCGGCCGCGACGATGCGCTCCATCTCCTCTTCGATGGCGTCCAGGTCGTCGGGTGTGAACGGTCGTCCGATGTCGAAGTCGTAGTAGAAGCCGTCGGTGATGGCGGGTCCGATGGCGAAGGTGGCGCCCTCGAAGAGTCCGAGCACCGCCTGGGCCATTATGTGGGCGGCCGAGTGACGGAGGACATGGCGGCCCTCCTCCGACTCCGGGGTGATTACCGCGAACCGCCCCCCGGCATGGATCGGCTGCTCCAGGTCCATCAGGACGCCGTCGACCGAGACCGCGACGGCCGCAGCGGCCAGGCGCGGGCCGATCGATCCGGCCACCCGGAGTCCGGTCACTCCGGCCTCGTGGCGGATCAGGGTTTGGTCGGGGAGAATCAGTTCAATAGTCATAACCGGGTCCGGGCAGGTGGCGGCGCCATCGTAATCCGGTAATCCGCCAAGCACTCGGAGTCAACCACTTCGAGCCCTTCGGTAGGCGCGGTCGGTGTGTTCGGTTGCGAAGCCGAGGCGCCGGTAGAGCTTCACAGCGGCGATGTTGGCCGAGTCCACGTAGAGGATCGCTCTGGTGGCTCTCCTGTGGCGCGAGAGGTAGTCGAGCCCTTCAAGTGCGATGGCGCCGCCCAGTCCCCGGCCGAGGAAGGCGGGATCGACCGCCAGAACGTAGATCTCGCCCAGGGCGCCCCCGTCGGGAGCCGGCGTGTCGTGGACCTTGGTCCAGTGGAATGCGACCAGCCGGTGGTCGATCCAGCCGGTACGTACTCCGCGCGGATCGAACCACGGCAGCGAGGTGCGCCGCTCCAGGTCCTGTAGCGACCATTCGCCCTGCTCGGGATGACCGTCGAAGGCCCGGTTGTTGACTTCGATCAGGGCCCGGGCATCCCGCCGGACGTCGAAGCCGGCGAAGCGGACGCCCGCCGGGGGCCGGGCGATGCCGGGAACGGGAAGTCTCACCGCCATCCGGTACAGGTCGCGTTCATGGGTGAAGAGCGCCGGTGGCGGCTCGATGTCCGGGGCGTGGAGCCATAGGACCGTTTCCTCGATCCCGGCGGCATCCAGGCCGCGGGCCACGTCACCCAGAAACCGATCCTGCTGCCCGGAGCCGTCGGCCACCTCCAGCGTCCAGACCCGTCCGTCGGGGTTGGCGGCGGCGAAGGCGTACGAGACGAGCCTTCCGTGCGACCGCGCGGCGTAGCCGAGGCCTCCCCCGTCGGGGTCGCGCATGGCTGCTCGCAGGACCTCTCCGAAAGGCGGGGCCCCCTGCTTCTCGGTGACCGTGGCGATGAGATCCGCCAACTGGTCTCCGAGTTCGCCGGGCAAAGCGGGACGTACCTCCATTGGCGCCCGAGGGTACAACTATCCTCCGGGAGAGTTGGCGTCGGAGGGTTAGTGCCGTGACCTGGTCGGATGATCGGAAGCCGCCGGAGGGTACCCGCCGTCCGGGAGACTCCCGCTGGTCGGGAGTCCGCCGAGCCGAGCAGGTGCCGGTTACCGATGCGATGGTCACGCCCCGATCGGAGTCCGGCGAGACTCGGGCTGCGGCGGGCTCCCGGGAGGGCGAACCGCGCTTCTGTCCCCAGTGCGGCCAGCAGTGGATATCCGATACCTCCATCTGCCGGTCGTGCCGTCACCGGATCGGACGGCCCGAACCCTCCACCCGGCCGGGACGTTTCGCTTCCGGCCCGGGCTCCATGCGGCGGAT
Source organism: bacterium (assembly GCA_028821235.1). Classification (NCBI taxonomy): domain Bacteria; species bacterium. The sequence goes on along the minus strand of JAPPGV010000076.1, from coordinate 38,386 downwards.
CGGCCTGATCCTCGCGGTGGTGGTCGCCCTGGTGCTCGGGCTCCGAACCCTGACCAGCCGTGACTCCTCGGAGGCCCCGGAGCCTGTCGTCGAGACCACATCCGTGGAGCGCGACGCGGCGGCCCTGCGGTTGTACGCAGATGAGATCTCGCTGCTGGCCCTGGACGTGGCGGATGCAATGGACACCGGGCGGCAGATCAACGACGGGTGGGACAGCGGCAGCCTCGAATACGACGCGGCGGTCCAGCAGATGGGCGCTCTGGTCTCCCGGGTGAGCGTCCTTCCCGCCCGGCTGGCTCGGGTGGCTACGCCACCGGGGATCAATACCCGACTCCAGCAGGGTCTGGCCGGCTCCGTCGCCGCCCTCGTCTCGGCGGCCGAGACCATGCAGGAGGGCCTGGAGTCGACCGACACCGGGGAGACCCGTCGCGCCGGCCTGCTGGCCTTCGAGACGGCTGCCTTCGAGTTCGGTCTTCTCGTCGGCCAGGTGGCTACGGCGGCGGAGGAGCTGCGGCCGGCTCCGGACGTCGGCGAAGGCGACGTCGAGGGGTAGCCCGGTCCGGCGTGTCTCCCGGCTGCCCCCGCCGGCCCCGGGAGTTGGATTCGCTGCCCAGCGCCTGGATCAGCACGCCGGTAAGCACGACAGCACCGCCCGCCAGGGTGGCGACGCCCGCCGTCTCGTCGAATATCCACCACACCCAGAGCGGCGCCAGCACGACCTCGGTCATCGATATGAGCACCGACTCGGCAGGCCTCACGTAGCGCGCCCCGACCGTGTACAGCGCCAACCCACCGGCCAGGGCGACTCCTCCCAGCCAGAAAGCGACCGCCAGGTCGCGGGGGCCCGGGACGGTGCCGCCGATGAGCCATGCCGTGGCCGCCGCCGTGATCAGGCCCGACACGGCGATGGCCGGCAACATGTCGACATGCCTGCGGCGGCGTTGCAGCACCGTGAACGAAGCGAATCCGAGTGCAGACAGGAAGGCCAGGAAGGTCCCCGCCGAGACCCCCGCCGACCCGGCCGGGCCGTTCATCACGGCGATCCCGGCCAGCACCAACGCCATCGCCAGCCAGGTGATCCGGGTGATGGGGTCTCGCAACACCACCCATCCCAGCAGCCCCGCCAGGACCGGCGCCATGCTGAAGAGGAACACCACCTCCGCCACCGTGGTGAGCCTGAGGGCGTACACGAACGCGATCGAGGACATGGAGATGGAGGCGCCGGCGATGACCCCGTCGGCGCCGATGTCCATGAACGAGCGGGCGAACCCGCGTCCCCGCCGCATGGCCACCCAGGCGCCTATCACTATTACCTGGGCGATGGCCCGGTAGAACAGGATCTGCCAGATGGTGGCGGTGTCCATGATCCGAACGCCGAGGCCGAGGGTGCTCCACAGGGTCCCGGCGGCGGCCACCAGCAGGATTCCTCTGGCGCGGGCGGGCAGTACGGTCGCTGTGCGGCGCATCATGCTGACGGGCTTCTAGGAGTTCCCGGTCATGGCCCGGATCCATGCCACGATGTCATCAAGGATCATCCCGCCTGCCGGCTCCTGCAGGGAGGCGTGCCGGGTGCCCGGGTACAGTCGCCGCTCGACGTTGGGAAGCCGACCCAGCGCGACGCTCGTTGCCGGTGGCACGAGAGTGTCGTCCGCGCCGTGCGTCAGCAGGCAGGGGGCGGTGAAGCGGTCGACGGATGCGGTGACCCGGTCCATGGCGCTGAGCAGGTGGGCGCCCAGCCGGACCGTGGTGCGGGGTTCCAGCAGTGGGTCGGCGAGGTAGCCGGCGGTTGTGGCGGGGTCACTGAATATCTGGTAGGGGTCTATCGGGTTGGCGAGGGTCAGGGTGGGAACCAGCCCGGCCAGGATTGGGGAGGCCCTCCGTTTCCAGGCCGGCACTACCGCGTCCACGGCGGGCGCATTGAGGACCACCAGATCGGGTTGGCGATGGCGCGACATGGCGTAGTCGATGGTGAGCAGGCCCCCGACGGAGTGGCCCAGCACCACTCTCGGAAGGCCACGGTCCGGCAACCGGGCCAGGTTGTCCGACAGCTGGAACAGGTAGGTGTGCCAGTGCGCTACGTCGGCCCGGGTCCCCCCTGACGCTCCGAAGCCCATGAGGTCGAAGGCGTGGGTGTCGATACCGGCTGCCGCCAACCGGGCGCCGACGTTCCGGTAGCGCCCCGAGTGCTCTGCCAAGCCGTGGACGATCAGGAGGGAGGCCCATGGATCCTCGGCTTCCCATCGGCGGCGCAACTCGGTGACACCGCCGCGGGTGGTGACGATCTCCATGCTGGTGGCGGGCGGGGCGGTCATACGAAGATACCTTGCCTGGGAGCCGGAGTGGTCCGTGGCCACGAGTCTGGCCGCCACTCTAACGGTCTGTCCGTGAGGCGGCGCCAGGGTTGTCCGGCCGAAGACCACCAGGAGCGTGGGCTCCCTCTACCCGGACATGCTCCGGGCCCTATCGGTCAGCCGGGTCACGAGCGGTGGCCCGGTGTGACGGGTCGGGACCAGCGCGGATCCGGACGGTGGCGCGGAGTCGAGGCCGTACTTGTAGACCAGGTGCAGGTAGTCCCGCCGGTACAGCAGCCGGATGTCCACGTCGGGATACCGGGCCCGGAACAGGCGGACCTTGCGCTTCTTCTTGGTGACCAGGCTCTGCTTCATGGTGGTGATCTCCACGAAGACGTCCTCGTCCGGCAGGTAGAAGTCAGGGGTGAAGCTCTTGGTGGGCCGGCCATCGTCGTCCCATTGGATGGGGAACGACCGGGGCTCGTACTCCCAGCGCACGTGGTAGAAGTCGAGCAGCCGGGCGAACTGGATCTCGCTGTGGTGGGCGAAGGCGACGCCTCTAGGGGAAGATGTGACCGGACTCGGGCCGGAGGAGGTCAGCTGGTGGCCGCCTCGGGATCGGATTGGAGCTCAGCAAAAGGGAGCTCGGCCTGCACCGCGCTCGGAGCGAAGTCCAGCAACTCACCCTCGAGGTCACGTTGAATCCGCCCCACGGCGATGGCGAATACTCCCTGACCGCGTTGGAGAGCGTCCATCAGGTACTCCTGGGTTCCCTCGCGGTCGAAGCTGGCCAGGATGGTGGCGCCGTCGCTGATCAGGTTGGCTTCGGAGAGCGGCTGGTCGATCTCCTGCTCGCGGAGCCATTCGACCGCCTGCCGGATCCGGTTGAGGTGGAGGCCTGTGTCGAGGAGACCCTTGATGACCCGTAGCCGGACGAGGTCGGAGAAGGAGTAGAGCCGCTGGGTCCCGGATCCCTGCGCCGCTATCAATGAAGGCTGCAGCAACTCGGTGCGGTCCCAGTAGTCGAGCTGTCGATAGGTGATGCCGGCCAGCTTGCAAACCTGGGGCGCCCGGTAGCCCTCCATCCCCACGGTCGGGTCCTCGGTGTTGGTATCTCGGTCCATCGGAACGGGGCTCCCTCCCCGGTGGGTCGAAGCCGACCCGTATCACCTGGTCATTACAGCCAGGTAATTACCTGTTTGCGAGCCGTACGATAGACCATCGGGAGCCATGTTCCAACGGTTTCCGATGGGATACCAGCCGCCCGGGCGCGGGTTTCCCGGGTCGGGATGACTAGCCGGTTCTGAAGTCCTCGGGCGAGAGATCTTCGAGGAACTCCCGGAACGCTTCCACCTCCGCCTCCTGGTGATCGTCCTTGATCTCGATGCCGGCGTCGTCAAGGACCTCCGGAGTGGCGAATACCGGCGCTCCGGTACGGGCGGCCAGGGCGATGGCGTCGGAGGGGCGGGAGCTGACATGGATCTCCTCACCGTCCCGTGAGAGAACCAGGTCTGCGTAGTAGACGCTGTCCCGTAGCTCGGTCACCGTCACCCGGGTCACCTGTCCCCCCAAGACCTCGGTCGTGATCCGCAGCAGGTCGTGGGTGAACGGGCGGGGGGTGTCGACGCCCTCGAGGGCGTAGGCGATGGCGGTGGCTTCCATGGCCCCGATCCAGATGGCGAGAAAGCGCTTACCGTGCGACTCGCGCAGCAGGACTATCGGCTGGTTGGTCGGGTACTCGATCCTGACCCCGATGAGATCCATGGGAACCGACTCGCTCATGGTGCGAGCCTATTCACGACGAGCCGGCTCTGCAATGGGCACCAGTGCGGACGGGTCGGCCGCGAAGGAGGCAAAATCGAGGATGGCCCACAAGGATCGCAGGTTGCGGAACTCGCCCTTCCAGTCGAGACCGTACCCCACCAGGAACTCATCCCCAACCTCGAAGCCCCGGTACTCGATGGGTACGTCAACGATACGCCGGGTGGTCCGGTCCAGGAGCGATACCGTCTGGAGGCTGGCGCAATCGCGTTCCTCCATCATCTGACGGAGCAGGCGGAGCGTGAGGCCGGTGTCCACGATGTCCTCCACGATGAGCACGTGACGGGCGGCGAGATTGGTGGCGGTGTCCATCGCCACGCGTACCCGGCCACCCTCCCCGAACTTGGTCAGCCCGAGAAAGTCGGCCTCGCACTCGATGGGGATCTGGCGGATCAGGTCTGCCAGGAACACCAGGGATCCCGACAGCACGCACACCAGCACGGGCCGCAGGCCCCGGTAGTCGTGGGCGATGCGTTCTCCCAACTCCGCGATGCGCTCGGTGATGTCGCCTTCGCTTATCGCCTCCGCAGCGATCATTGTTCGCCCCTCAGTCCTTGCCAGTACTTCCATACCCATGCCAGCGCGTCGCGGATACCCGGAAGCTCTACCTGACGTTCAATGCGCTGGGTCACGGGAGCGGCGGGAACCTCGGCTTCAGGGTCGACAGCGGACGGGCCGGTTCCGGTCCCCGGCGCATCGGCGGCCACCGGCTCCACGGTATCCGGCGGAGGCTGCTCCGCCCGAGCCGGGAAGACCTCGAAGTCGGTACCGGGCTGTGCGGCGACACCGCCTGCCAGCGGCCGGCTCAGGTCGGATGTGGCCGGGACCAGGGTCAACGGCCCGAAGCCGCCGAAGCCGTAGTCGAGCAGCAGGGTGACATCGGCGAAGTGATCCTGGGAGCCCAACACCACCACGTAGATCCGGCGTTGATCCCGCTGGGCCACCGCCGAGAGCGTCTGGAGGGCGCGGCCGGTGTAGCCGGTCTTGATGCCGAGCGTGCCCGGATAGGTGGCGAGCAGGTCGTTGCGGTTGACGGCCACCCGCGACTCCCCTTCCGGTGTGGGCGGGAGGCTGAAGCTCCGGGTGGCGGCGATCCGGGAGAACGCCGGGCTCTGCATCGCGGCGACGGAGATGCGGAGAATGTCGCGGGCCGAGCTGTAGTGGTCGGCGTGATCGAGGCCGTGCGGGTTGACGAAGTTGGAGTCGGTGAGGCCGAGCCGGGTGGCCTCCCGGTTCATCAACTCCGCGAACCCCGCTACCGACCCGCCCACGTGCTGGGCAAGCGCCACAGCCGCATCGTTGGCGCTGCGGAGGATCAGGGCTGCCAGGAGCTCCTCGACCGTCCAGGCCGCCTCTCCCGCCACCAGGCCGATCTCCGACTCGCCCACCGAGGCGGCCGTATGGGTGATGGTGACGAGGTCGTCCCCGCCCACGGTCTCGAGCACCACCAGAGCGGTCAGTATCTTGGTGACCGAGGCGACCGAGCGGCGGGAGTCGGCGTCCATCTCGGCCAGTACCTGGCCGTAGGTGTCGTCGTACACGATCCATGCCTCGGCCGTGACCTCCGGAGGATCCGGTGCGAGTAGCCCCAGGTCCGTTGGATGGTGGGCCCGGCCGGGCGGGGCCGCTACGAGCAGGACCGCCAGGCTGGTTGCTGCGAGCAGAGCACCTGCCCGAAGTCTTCGCATGTGGAGGTCAGTCCTCGCCGAGGAGCCGCTTTACGTCCGCCTGGAGGAAGGACTGGGAGAGCAGCCGGATCGCCTCGGCCCCCCGGCTCAAGGTCCTGGCGGCCTGGCGCCGGCTGGCCCGGCTCGGGCTCAGGCGCATGGCGAGGGTGAGCCTGTCGAGCAGTTCGACCTGGCGGGAGACGCCCTGGCGAACCTGGCGGATGTGCCGGGGTTCGAGACCCTCCGCGAGCAGCACCCCGCACTGGCGGGCCACGGCCACGTCCCCGGTGGTGAACTGGTGGGGGCCCTCGGTGTTGAGCGGGGCCAGCAGGCCGTGGTCGAGGAGTTGGCGAACCTGGGCGGGGGTCAGGTCGGACCGTCGGGCCAGTTCGTTCAGGCTGAATGTCTCGTCGGCGATCTCCGGGACCGGTAGCGGCTCCTCGGGTTCCACCCCGCCGCCCGGTATCTCGCCCCTCTCGAGCCGGGTCAGCTGCGACTTGATGACCTTGAGGGGAAGGAAGTGGTCGCGCTGCTGGCGAAGGATGAAGCGGAGCCGGTCGACGTCGGACTGGCGGAAATGCCGGTATCCGGACGGCGACCGGGCCGGATGGACGAGGCCGTTGGTCTCGAGGAATCGGATCTTGGAGGTGGTCACGTCGGGGAACTCGTCGTTGAGCAGCTCCCGGACCCGGCCGATGGTGAGGGTCGGAGAATCGGTCATCGTCCCCGGGCCAGCAGGAGCCGGAACATCCCGATCATCAGCTCGTCGCCGGGAAGGATGGTTGTGCTCTCAGCGCGCCTGCCGTTCACGTAGGTCCCGTTGGTGGATCCCAGATCGGTGAGGGTCATTCCCGTGTCATCGAGCGTTAGCAGGCAATGGCTCCGGGAGACGGTGATGTGGTCGAGGGCGATGTCGTTGTACGGATGGCGCCCGATCCGGGTGTCGCCGGACGGTACCCGCCATGACCGTCCGGCCTGCTGGCCGCTTCGCACTATCAGCTTGTAGGACGGGCCGCCCTCCTCCGACCCGGGCCGGCCGGTCCCGATGGGGTTCCCCTCGTCATCGAAGAGATCGAGGACCTCGGTAACGTCCCCCGGAGAGGTGGCATCCTCACCGGGCTGGCGACCGGTCACGTCCGGCGCCGGGTGCGAGTCATCCATACCGCGAGTGTAGTTGTAGAGACCCACGACCGGGGACGCTTTCATTGGAGCTGTTTACAGGTGCTCAAATAGTCGGGCATTGTCGAGCAACGACTTCGCATCCGTGTCTCGTCATTAAAGTTTAGCTAGAACCTTTGGGTGGGTGACTCACCCCCGAGCACGGCGCAGATCGCCCAGATAGCGCCAGGTCACGATGAGGTACAGGATCAGGCCCAGCACACCGAGGATCGTGGCCACGACCTCCCAGAAGAGGGGCATGAAGCTGGTAGCGGTCAGGTAGTAGAAGGGCACCGCGAAGAAGATGAGGGCGGTGGCGGTCTTACCCATCCGCCGGACCGGCACCCGGATGTTGCGGCGTACCAGGTAATAGATGGTGGTGGGTCCGATGATCGCCTCCCGGACGAGCAGGGACCCCCCCAGCCACAGCGGGACCAGACCCGCCGCCATTCCGCCCACCACGCCTGCGAAGACCACTAGCCGGTCCGCCACCGGATCGAGCATCTTGCCGATCTCGGACACCTGGTCCAGACGACGGGCCAGCATGCCGTCGAGCAGGTCGGTCACCGATATCAATCCGAGGAGAACGGCGGCCAGGAACGGGCGGTCGAGACCCAGCAACACCCACAGGAAGACGGGCAGGGCCAGGATCCTCAGGACGGAGATCAGGTTGGGCACGGTCCAGAGTCCGGCATCCTGGGTAGCCGGCTGGTCGGTTGTTGCCTCGCTCACACCGGCACGTCCTCCCATCGGTAGCAAGCTACCAAATGGCCGGGGTTGGCCTCCTCGAGGGGTGGATGGTCGCTGGAGCGGCAGATGTCGGCGGCCATCGGACACCGATCGATGAAGCGGCACCTGGGTGGCGGGTCGATCGCCTTGGATATCCCGCCGCGGATGTCCGCGCCCTCCCGTTGGTGGGCGGGATCGGGAACCGGCACGGAAGCCAGCAATGCCCTTGTGTAGGGATGCTGCGGGTTGCTGAGGATTTGCTCCGTCTCCCCCATCTCCACGATCTTGCCGAGATACATGACCGCGATCCGGTCGCACATGTAGCGCGCCACCGCCAGGTCATGGGTTATGTACAGGTACGAGACGTCCAGTTGCTCAGCCAGCTTCAGCATCAGGTCCATGATCGAGATCCGGATCGAGACGTCGAGCATGGAGGTGGGTTCGTCGGCCACTACGAAGGCCGGATCGACCACCAATGCCCGGGCGATGGCGATCCGCTGCCTCTGCCCTCCCGACAGCTCGTGCGGGTAGCGGAACAGGAAGGTCGATGGCGGCGTCAGCCCTACCAGCTCCAGGAGCTGCATCGCCCGTTCCTCGCGTTCCCTCACGCTCCCGATGCGCTGCACGGTCAGGGGCTCCGCGATCGTGTCGTACACGGTGCGCCGCGGGTTGAGCGACTCGAACGGATCCTGGAAGATCATCTGCACCCGGCGCCGGAAGCGTCGCAGGTCATCCTTGTCGGTGATGCCGGCCATGTCGACCATCTCGCCGTCCGCCTCGATCATGATCCGTCCGGAGCCGGCCTCGAGCAGCTTCACCATCAGCTTCCCGGTGGTGCTCTTGCCGCAACCCGACTCCCCCACCAGGCCAAGGGTCTCGCCCGGGGCGATGTCGAAGCTGATCCCGTCCACCGCGTGGACGTATTCGGTTGCCCGGCTGAAGGCATTGCGGGCGATCGGGAACCGCTTGGTCAGGTTCTCGACCCTGACCAGTGGCCGCGTCATGCCTCTACACCCTTGCCTATCCGGACCGGGACGCTCGTCCAGTTCCAGCAGGCGACGCCATGGCCGGACTGTGGATCGATGACCTCCATGGCCGGGTTCTCCTCCCGGCACCGCTGGTCGGCATAAGGGCATCGGGGATGGAACCGGCATCCCGTGGGCGGATCGACCAGGTTGGGCGGCTCACCCTCGAGCGGCGCCAGCACGCGGCGGGGCCCGGTCACCGACGGGGTGGACCGCAGCAGCAGGTAGGTGTAGGGATGGCGGGGCCGGGAGAACACCTCCGCGGTCGGGCCCAGCTCCACGAGGCGGCCCGCGTACATCACGCCCATCGCCTCGGTCACCTCGGCGATGACCGCGATGTCGTGGGAGATGTAGATGATGCTCATTCCCAGTGCGGTCTGGACCTGCTTCAACTCCTGAAGGATCTGGTCCTGCACTATGACGTCGAGGGCGGTGGTCGGTTCGTCCGCGATGATTACCTGGGGATCGCACGATAGGGCCATCGCGATGATCGCCCGCTGCCGCATGCCCCCCGAGAACTCGTGCGGGTAACGATCCACCATCGCCCGGTTCAAGCCGACCAGGTCGAACAACTCGCCGACCCGGTCCCGGATCTGTTCCTCTGTCAGGTCGCCCCCGAAGTGGGTGACCATCGCCTCCCGGATCTGCTCGTAGACGGTGTACACGGGGTTCCATGCGTTCATGGCGCCCTGGAAGACCATGGCGATGTCCGACCAGCGGCGGCTTCTCATCTCGTCCTCGGTCATGTCGAGGAGGTCGATCCCGTTGAGACGTACAGATCCGCCTCGGAACTCGGCGTTCTCGGGTAACAACCGCAGGAGCGACATCGCGACCGAGGTCTTGCCACAACCGGACTCCCCCACCAGTCCCAGTGCCTCGCCCTTGCGCAGCTCGAAGCTGACCCCGTCGACCGCGGATACCCATCCGATGCTGGTCCTGTAATGCATGCTGAGGCTGTCCACCTCCAGGAGCGGGGCGGTTTCCGAGGTCCTGGCGACCCGATCCGCGGCCTCGGCCCGGGCGGAACGTAGGTAGCCCGCCATCCGGCCTGCCGCTTGCCCGCCCAGTGCTGCTCCTGAGGCGAATCCCAGAGCGCGCACGATGACCGTACCGATGGCCAATTCGCCCCCGACCGCGCCCCAGATGAGCTCGACGAAGAACATACCCAGCCCGGCCATCAGCCCGTGGGTGGGGAACCGATGACGGGCGGCCAGACCGGAAACGAGGGCGCCGAGGAATCCCGGCAGCAGCAAGGCCACCAGGATCACCAGGTACCCGGGCCGGTACTGGTCCTCCGCGGGGGTTATCCACGCTCCCAACCAAGAGTTGAGCAACGCGATGACGGCGACCCCGAGGACGATCGCCGGCAGGTTCAGCCGGGGCGGACGGGAGGCCGGGGTTGCGCTCATCCGTTCTCCCGCAGCACCGGTGTGCCTCCGGGATCGAGGCAGGCCGGGTACGCCATGGTCCTCGTGTCGGCCGCGGTCATCGTTTCCTCAGCCTGGGATTGACCACCTCGTCCATGGCCCGGCCGACCAGGAAGAACGCGGCGGCGAGGAGGGACACGCACAACCCGGCGGGGAACACCAGCCACCAGAAGCGCATGCCGGTGAGGAAGTAACCCTGGTTTCTGGCCAGTTCGATCATCAACCCCCAGCTCATGTCGATGTTGAGCAGGCCGAGGAAGGAGAGGATCGCCTCGGTCTGGATGGCGGCGGTGACGGTGAACATCATGTACAGGAAGCTGAGCGGCATCACGTTGGGTATCACGTGGACGGTTATGACACGGAACGTGGAGCCACCCGCCACCCGGGCGGCCTCGATGAAGGGCTTGACCTTCACCGCCAGGGCCTGCGACTTGAGGACGATGGCCACTCCGCCGAATCCCGACAGCACCCCGATCAGGATGGCCAGGTGCCACAGCTCGAAGCGAAACACCGAACTCATCACGATGAAGATGGCCAGCGCGGGGAGCATCAGCAACAGGTCGGCCAGCCGCATGAAGAACGAGTCGATCCAGCCACCCAGATAGGCGGCCACTGCGCCGACCGAGGTGGCGAAGAGGACGGTGACCAGGGCCGCCACCATTCCCAGCAGGAACGCTCCCTGGGCGCCCTTCATGAGTTGGGACAGGATGTCGCGCCCCAGCGGGTCGGTTCCGAGCCAGTGCCGGCCGTAGGGACCTGTGGGTTGCTCCCGGATCTCGGCGACGTCTCCGAGGAGCAGAGGAGATCCGTCAGGGTTCGAGTAGAGCAGCGCCTCGCGTATCGACATCTCCGTCGCCGGGTCCGCGACCTCGTTGACCACCGTCCTGTACAGGACCGGCGGGTTCGCCTCGTTCCCCACCACGGGGTGGTAGGTACCGGCATCCCACACTCCACCGAGCGTCACCCCTGCCACCACCAGCAGGGCGGCTGTGATTCCGACCGTGAGCGGGAGGGTGACCCTCCGCTCGTGGCGAAGGCGACCCAACAGCGGCCAGACCACCCAGGCCACGACCGGCCAGATCAGCAGGAACAGCGCGGCGCCGGAGTACCAGCGCATGCCGGACATCAGAACGGGATGTATGAGGGCCATCAGCGCGAAGAACAGGATGATGGCCAGACCCACGATGCCGACCCGGTTGGCTCGGAACAGGTTCCAGTTGTTGGTCACGCCGGCCCACACCAGGTTGGCCCGGATCCTCCACAGCGAACCCTTCGCGGCCACGGGGGTCGCCGGCCGGGCTTCGAGCAGATCCGTCATCGCACGGGTTCCGGCATCGTCACCCCCCCCGTCACCCTGATGCGGGGGTCGAGGAACACGTAGAGGATGTCCACCACCAGGTGCCCGACCATGGCCATGACGCCCACGAACGAGAAGGCGGCGATAGCCAGGTTCGTGTCCTGCCCGACCACCGACGTGAAGAGCAGCTCTCCCATGCCCGGCCACGAGTAGACGGTCTCGGTGATGATCCCCCCGTCGATGACGGTGGCCACCGCGATCACCAGGCTGGTGGTGACCGGGAGCAGGGCGGTGCGGGCGGCGTGGCGGTCGCGTACCGTCTTCTCCGCCAGGCCCTTGGCGCGGGCGGTCAGGATGAAGTCCTCGCGCATGGTCTCCAGCATGGAACTCCGGGTCAGGAGCATGATCCCGGCGAAGCTGATCAGCGTGATCGTGACAACCGGGAGGATCATGTGGTGCAGGATGTCCCCGGCGTACAGGCGCCGGGCCGACCCGAAGTCGCTGAGGTACCAGAACCAGAGCATCACCACGGCCAGCGCGCCGTAACCCACCCACACGGTCCTCCTCCGCAGGTCGGAGTCCCTGATGCGGCGGGACACTATCCACAGCGTGAGCGCGGCAATCCCGCTCACCAGCATCACCCCGAATATCACCATGAACACATGGTTGGAACTGAAGGGAGCGTCCACCCACTCCTGAGGGTCGAGGAACTTGTTTATCGGCACCACGTCGGCATAGAAGGCGAAGAACCAGATCAGCATCAGCGCGAACCAGGGGTAGAACACCGTGTAGAGGAACACGCTGCCGATGGTTATGGCATGCTCGCCCCTCCGGCCCCGCCTCCAGGCGATGAACTTACCGGCCACGAACCCGAGGATGTAGTAACTCACCAGCACCGTGAGGAACAGCACCAGGGTCCGCGGCAGTCGCTCCAGGATGATGTCGGAGACCGGCCGCGGGTACTGGAGGAAGGAGAACCCGAAGTCTCCGCGGAAGAAGTTCCACATGTAGCTGGTGTACTGCTCCCACAGCGGCTTGTCGAGACCGAGACGCTCGATGGCCAGCTGCGCCGCCTCCGGCGGGATGTTGGGATTGGTGGCGAACCGCTGCTTGACGGTATCGCCGGGCAGGGCGGTGAGAAGCAGGAAGGTGAGCGTCAGGAAGATGATGAACAGCACGAACATCTGCACGGTGCGCCGCGCAATGTATCGAATCATCTCATCGCAGCCTTCTCCTCGCTGCTCCCGTCTTGCTCCGGGCGGTCGGGCGAGGCGGTGGGACGGCCATCAGGCCTGTCCCACCGCTCTGTCCTCTGGCGATCGCTACTGTGCCAGGTTCACCGCTCCGGGCAGCCCTTGGAAGTTCTGCAAGCCGTCGAGAGTGGTGGTGCTGGGGAACTCCAAGGTGTTACGGAATGCCTCGAGTACGGGCGTCGTGAACAGGATCACGTACGGGACGTCCTGGGCGAGCACCGCGTCCATCTGGCGCACGATGGCGGCGGCCTCGTTGATGTCGGTCTCCGCCTTCAACCGATCCGCCATCGCATCGAACTCCGGGTTGGCGTAGCCGGGGATGTTGAACCCGCCGGCGGTGGCCGAGTCGGCGCGCGAGTCGAAGAAGTCGGCAACGTAGTCGGGGAAGATGGTGAGACCCCATCCGAGGATGTACATGTCCCAGTCCACCGGCCCGAACACCCTGTCCACGATCACCGAGAAGCCGGTGGGCTCCGCTGTCAGCGGTATCCCGAGGTCGTTGGCCCAGTCGGCGATGAACAGGCTGTAGGTGGCCCGCAGCGGGTCGTATCCGGGCCCGGGGGCCAGCAACTCGAGATTGCCGACCAGCGTGCCGTCCGGTCCCCGGAGGCCTTCACCCTTCGGGATCACGTCCCGGTTGTCGGCATTCCACTGGGGCTCGACATCCCAGGTCCACCCGGCGTCCTTCAGGATCTGGACGGCCGAATTGACCCGCTCCTCCTGGCTCTGGCCCGCGCACCAGGCATCCAGTTCCGGGTTGGCCCAGAAGGCGTTGCCGGGAGGCACCATGGAGTTCAGCGGGATGGCCACACCCTGGAGGACGTTGGTGGCCATGAACTCCTTGTCGATCATGCACGCCATCGCCTGGCGGAAAGCCACGTCCGAACCGGGGAAACTCCGGGTGTTGAAGGCCAGGTAGCGGAAGCCGTTGGAAGCGTTGGCGATCACGTCGAGGTCACCCGCTTCCAGGACCGTGGACTGGAGACCGCGCTGGAGACCCAGCGGGTTGAGCAGGAAGTCCACCTCCCCGTCGCGCAGGGCCAGGACCGCCGCATCCTGGGTGTCGTACACCGAGTAGATGGCGTCGCCCGCGTGAGGCCCGCCGACCGAGTCGGCGATGACGTCTCCGGACGTGTCGCCCACCTGCCAGCTCACGTCACCCGAGAAGGTGACGCCGCCGGACGAGTAACTGGTGGTCTGCGCTCCCTGGTCGTTCGCGTTCGCGTTCGCCACGCTCCGGGCGAAGGCGCCGGGCTCGCGCCGGTCGAAGACCATGCTCCCGCCCGATAGCGCACCCTCGCCGGACACGGCGTAGAGCTCGCCGGCGTCGCCGGAAGCGGCCACGTGTGAGCCCCAGTGAGCCTCGGAGAAGACCGCGGCCTGGGCCGCGCCGAACTGCCACTGGGCCAGGCCCGGCTGGGAACTCCACGTGTACCGGACGGTATAGTCGTCGAGCGCATCGACGGAGATCAGGCCCTCGGCCCCTTCGTTCTCCTCTGTGGCCGGGTCGTCCTCCCGTGCCAGCGGCAGCAGGGAGAACCAGTTGCCGCCCATCTGGAGACCCTTGACCGCGTTGAAGGTGAAGGCCACGTCGTTGGCGGTGATCGGTGAGCCGTCGCTCCAGACCAGACCCTGCCTCATGTTCACGTCGATCACCCAGTTGTCTCCGGAGGCGGCGCCCAGCGGGGGTTCGACGTCGGCCGCGAGATTCGGCACCACCGTGTAACTCGGGAACGTCGATCCGTACAGGGTCGGGATCGCCGGTGACAGCACGTACTGGTTCCACACGTCCGCCTCCGTGTCGAGGTAGGCCCACGGGTTGTCGGTGGTCGGGTCGCTGAAGATGGCCAGCTTGTAGGTGAACGGACCGGCTTCCGGCATCGCCTCTGGTGCGGTCGTGGTAGTCGCCGCGGCTTGCTCCGCCGCGGCTGCCTCGGCCGCCTCCATGGCCTCCTCGGCTGCCATCTCGGCTTCCTCCAGGGCTGCCTCGGCGTCGGCGAGCGCTGCGGCTAGTTCGGCCTGGGCGGCATCGTCGCCCTCCATGGCCTCGGCCGCGGCCGCCTGGGCGGCTTCGAGATCGGCCTGTGCCTGGGATAGCGCAGCCTCGGCTGCGTCTGCCTCTGCCTGTGCCGCGTCTGCCTGTGCCTGTGCCGCAGCTGCTGCCTCCGCCTGAGCCTGAGCCTGTGCGGCGGCTGCTTCGTCCGTTTCGTCGTCTGCCCCGCATGCTGTGGCGAGCAGGGCCAGAACGGCCGCGACCGCCAGCCATCGTAGGTATGTACGCATCGATGGTGCCCTCATGGAATCCTCCCTGGTTATGGGCCCGTCTGCTTCAGTACAGATTCCACAAGTCTATCTTGATGGCCGCGGATAGTCGGTCAGAAAGCCGGGTTACTTTTTCATTGAACCGCGCCGGTCCGGGGCAGTAGACCGGTAAAGGATGGAAGGTCGGTAAGCCCTCTATGGGCGCCGTTCGCACACGTCGGTTTCGCCGGATCGATTCCAATTGAGTACGTCAATATTTCCGGGTTCTGCGATTGGATCGCCAGATTCCCTAGAAGACTTGAATAGTTGGGAGATAGCGGAGACACGGATGTACGTTGTCTAAATCCACCCTGGAGGAGGCTACTCGGCCACGTTCACCGATCCGGGGAGCCCTGAGAACCCTTGCAAGCCGTTCAGCACGGTCGTGGAAGGATAGGCAAGCGTGTTGCGATAAGCCTCCAGGATGGGGGTGTCGAAGAGGACAATGTAGGGCACGTCGCGAGCGATGATGCCGTCCATTCTCCTGGCGATGCCGGCGGCTTCCTCCAGGTCGGTAGACGACTTCAGATCCTGTGCCAGCCGGTCGTAGTCGGGATTCGAATAGCCGGGAAGGTTGAACCCTCCGGTCGTGGCCGAATCGGCCCTGGTCTCGAAGAAGTCGGCCAGGTGGTCGGGAAAGATGGTGGTGGACCATCCGAGCATGTACATGTCCCAGTCGACCGGACCGAACACTCTGTCCACGATCACCGAGAACCCGGTCGGCTGCGCCCGCAAGGGGACGCCCAGGTCGTTCGCCCAATCGGCGATGAACAGGCTGTAGGTAGCCCGCAGCGGGTCGTATCCCGGACCCGGCGCCAGCAGTTCCATGGGTTCCAACTCCGTGCCATCCGGACCGCGCAATCCTTCACCCCGAGGTATAACGTCCTGGTTGTCCGCGTCCCACCGCGGCTCCACTTCCCAGGTCCACCCCGCGTCCTTGAGGATCTGAACGGCCATGCCGACACGTTCCTCCATGCTCAACCCGCCGCACCAGACGAACACGTCCGGGTTGGCCCAGTAGGTGTTGCCGGGCGGGATCAACGAGTTGAGCGGCGTCGCCACGCCCTGGAGAACGTTGGTGGCCATGAAGTCCTTGTCGATGATGCAGGCGATGGCCTGCCGGAAGGAGGGCTCGGATCCGGGGAAACGGCGGGTGTTGAACGCCACGTAGCGGAAGCCGTTGGGTGAATTGGCGATCACTTCGAGGTCGCCCGCCTCGATGACGGTGGACTGCAGGCCGCGCTGGAGGCCGAGCGGGTTGAGCATGAAGTCCACCTCGCCGTCCCGCAGGGCGAGGACCGCAGCATCCTGGGTGTCGTAGACCGAGTAGATGGCGGCGGCGGCGTGGGGACCTTCGGCCCACCGCGCCAGTACCTCTCCTGACGTGTCCCCCACTTCCCAGGAGGCCGCGCCTTCACTGGTGGCGCCTCCGGTCGAGTAACTGGTCACGACGTCGCCCCTGCCGAACACGCCATGATTGGCCTCGGTCCGGACGAAGGCGCCCGGCTCCCGGCGGTCGTAGATCATCGACCCGCCCGAGGGCGCCGCTATTCCCGATACGGCGTAGAGATCGGCGGGCTCATCGGCGGCCTCGACGTGCGGGCCCCAGAACGACTCCGGGAAGATCGGGGACTGGGCCGCTCCGAACTGCCACTGCGCCAGCCCGGGCCGGGCGCTCCAGGTGTAACGCACCGTGCGGTCGTCCAGCGCCTCCACCGAGATCAGGCCGTCGTAGGTGTCGTCCTCCTCGGTCTGGGGATCGTCCGGGCGGGCCATGGGAAGGGCGGCGAGCCAGTTGCCACCCATCTCCAGGTCCTTCACGGCGTTGAACGTGAAGGCGACGTCGTGGGCTGTGATCGGTGTTCTGTCGCTCCATTCGGCCCCGGGGCGCATGGTCACATCGATCACCCAGCGGTCGCCGTCAGCGGCGCCTTGCGGGGGCTCTGCATCCGCAGCCAGAACGGGAATGATGGTGAAGGTCGGGAAGGCGGACCCGTACAGGGACGGGAGGGTGCCGGCCAGGGTGTACTGGTTCCACACGTCCGGCTCCGTGTCGAAGTAGGCCCACGGATTGTCGGTGGTCGGGTTGCTGAAGATGGCGACCTCGTAGGTGAAGCCGGCCGACGGCGCGGCGCGTCCGGTGACGCGGATGTCTCCCCGGCTCCCGTGGAAGGAGGGGCGGATGTCGACGTGGTCTGGCCATCCGTGGTTGGCGCCCGGGTGGCCGCCGGAGTCGTAGCGGCCGTATCACCCGGACCACCCGGGCCCCCGCACCCGTGAGCAGCCATCGCCAGCAGCACCGCCGCTATCGCCGGCCGCGTGGATGCTTGGAACTTCCCCCTGACCGGCATGGCCCTGGTCTCCCCTTTCGGCGTCGGGTGGGAGGCTAGTTGGGATGGCGGTGTGGCTTGGCCTAGGCAGCGCCGGGGCGCCGACGACCGCCAATGACACGCGTGGCTGTTTCGTTGACAGACAACGCGCCCATAAAGCCGGGAGGCCGGGTGATACACTCTGCGAAGACGGGCTGTGGCGCAGCTTGGTAGCGCGCTTGACTGGGGGTCAAGAGGTCGTGGGTTCAAATCCCGCCAGCCCGACCATCCGTTTCCGCTCTTAGAAGACCCACCGGTAGAGGGCGATCACTCCCTCGACCAGACGCCAGCCCAGGTACAGCGCTGCCAGCGCCACCATCAGCTTGAAGCTGAGCGGCGAGCCGGGGGGACGGCGGTCCGGGTCGGGGCCGGTCGGACTGGTCATCGTCCGCCGCGCCCACCTCCCCGCCGCACCACTATCCGAACCGGCGTGCCCGTGAAGTCGTAGGCCTGGCGGAGCCGCCTCTCGATGAATCGCAGGTAAGGGCGGTCGAGCTTTCCCTTGACGAACAGGGCGATGGTGGGAGGGGCCGACCGGGATTGCGCGGCGAAGAGGATCCTGGGGCGCCGGTCTCTCCTCACGGGAGGAGGGTGCTCGGCCGCCATCTCGGTGATGAGCCGGTTGAGAACGCCGGTCGGAATACGGCGGGATCGGTTCTCGAGCACAGTCTCGAGCGCTGGACCCAGCCGGTGCAGGCGCGCCCCGGTGAGGGCCGAGATGCGGAGAACCGGGGCCCAGCCGGCGAAACCCAGCCTGGCGCCCAACTCGTACGTGGTCTGCTCCCGCTGCTCGAGGTCGGCCGCGTCCCACTTGTTGGCCAGGATCACCAACGCCGCGCCCGAGTCTGCGGCCAGGCGGGTTATTCGCTGGTCCTGGTGGGTGACACCGTCTGTCGCGTCCACCATCAGGAGGGCGGCGTGAGCGCGCCGTAGCACCTCCCGCGCCCTCAGCACCGAGAAGAACTCGACGTCCTCCGACATCTTCGGCTTGCGGCGCATGCCGGCGGTGTCGATGAGCCGGTAGGCGGCACCGTCCAGTTCGACCATCACGTCGATCGGGTCCCGGGTGGTGCCGGGTACGGGCGAGACCAGCACGCGCTCATCCCCGACCAGCCGGTTGAGCAGGGTGGACTTCCCCACGTTGGGGCGTCCGATCACCGCCACGTCGGGCATGGGGTCCTCGATGAGGTCGCCGTCCGGAGGGTCCGGTAGGCGCCGGACCAGGACGTCCAGCAGGTCGGCCACTCCATAGCCGTGGATGGCCGACACCGGCATGGGTTCACCCAGGCCCAGTCGGGTGAAGGCCGCGGACTCCCTGGACAGGGCGTCGTTGTCGGCCTTGTTGGCCACCATCACCACACGACCGGTCTCGGGTCGCAGCAGCCGGGCTACCGCTGCGTCGTCGGAAGTGATTTCCCCATGGGCGTCGACCACGAACAGGATCAGATCGGCGGCGGAAATGGCCATCTCGGCCTGGAGGCAGATGTCCTCGATCAGATCGGCGTCCTTGCCCTGCTGCCACCCGCCGGTGTCGACCACCGTGAAGCTCCGGCCGTTCCATTCGGCCGGGAACTCGCGCCGGTCCCGGGTGACCCCCGGCTTTTCCTGCACTACCGCCGCTCGGCGGCCCACGATGCGGTTGGCCAGGGTCGACTTTCCAACGTTCGGTCGGCCCACGATGGCGACGAGAGGTTTGGGAGGGGACAAGAGGAACCGCCGTGCGTCTTGTGGATGCCGGCTATGAATGTGCACCCGGGTCGCGGATTCTAGCCCCGGGGCCGGGGCCGTCCTTAAGCGGGGTGGCCGGCGGGCTCGATGCCCCGACCGCGGCAGAGGTCCAGCACCCGGGCTATGACCTGGTCGGCGGTGAGGGCGCCGGTGTCGATGGCCACCGCGTCCTGCGCCGGGGCAAGAGGGGACGTGGCCCGAGTCGAGTCGAGCCGGTCCCGCCTCCCCAGTTGCGTGGCGACTTCCGGGAGCCTGGTCGAGGTCTGTCCGGCCCTGCGGCGAGCCCTCACGTCGGGCGGGGCGTCGAGATAGACCTTGACGGCTGCGCCCGGGAAGACGACGGTTCCGATGTCGCGCCCCTCGACGACCGCTCGACCCCCCCGTACCGCCACCCAGGCCCGCTGGCGCTCCACGAGCACCAGCCGGAGACCCGGAAGC
Source organism: bacterium (assembly GCA_028821235.1). Taxonomy (NCBI): domain Bacteria; species bacterium. The sequence continues at coordinate 18,882 of JAPPGV010000076.1, read as the reverse complement.
CGCGCCAGGCGGGACGACGCGGCGGTGATGCTCTCCGTGCGGATGGCTGTGCTGACGTCGACGCCTTCGACGAGCATGACGCCGTCCCGATAGTCGAGATCGGCGCCGGACAGCACCGCCGCGACCGCGGCCTCGTCGTCCGGATCGGTCCGGTGGAGTCTCACCAGCAGGGCTGCGGCCCGGTAGAAGGCACCGGTGTCGAGGCTCTGGTAGCCGAGTGCCCGCGCCACCCCCCGAGAGACCGTGGTCTTGCCGACCCCTCCGGGCCCGTCGATGGCTACCACCAACTCCGCGGCAACGTTCACAGGCACTCGAGCATCTCGAAGAACCCGGGCCACGTCTTGGCCACGCAGTCAGGGTCCTCGATGACGATTCCGGGCCGGACCAGGCCCGCTATCGCGAAGGACATGGCCATCCGGTGGTCATCGTAGGTGCGGATACACGCCGGGCGGGGCGGACCGGGATGGATCTCGATCCAGTCGGCCCCCGTCTCCACCCGGGCGCCCAGCCTGGTGAGCTCGGCCTCGAGGGCGGCCAGCCGGTCGGTCTCCTTCACACGGAGGTTGGCGATGTTGGTGAACCGTGTGGAGGAGCGCGCGAACGTGGCGACCACCGCCAGGCCAAGTGCCGCATCCGGGCAATGGTTGAGGTCGGCGTCCACGCCCTCCAGGCGCGGAGGGCCGGTCACCGCGATCCCCCGGCCGGGGGTGGTCACCACCGATCCCATACCTTCCAGCACGCCCAGGGCGGCCATGTCGGCCTGGGTACTGCGGGGGTGGATGCCGGCCACCGTGATGGTGGCGCCGGTGACGGCGGCCGCGGCCCACGGGTAGACGGCGGCGGAGGCGTCGGCCTCCACCTCGAACGAGGTCGGCCGGTAGCCGGTCGGAGCGACGGTGATCGTGTCGGGGTCGATCCAGCGGGCATCGGCCCCGAAGGAGGCCATGACCTCCAACGTCGTGGTCAGGTAGGGGCGGGACACCGTCCCCTCGGACAGCCGGATCGTCACGGTCCGCGCCGCTCGCGGCGAGCTGAGCAGCACGGCCGAGATGAACTGGCTGGAGACGGTCCCGTCGATCGTGATCCGGCCGCCCCGGATACCCCCTCCGGATGTCCGGACCGGCGGGTACGAGCCGTCCCGGTCGGCGTCGATTTCCACCCCGAGACCCCGGAGCGCCGCCACGAGGGGCCCGATGGGTCGCTCCCGCATCCGGGCGGTCCCGTCGATGACGCTCGGACCGCCGGCGAGCGCCGCGGCGGCGGTGATGAAGCGGGCGGTCGTTCCGGAGGCTCGCGCGTCGAGGCGCCCTCCGCCCCGTAGCACGCCGTCGGATCTCACTACCAACCCGTCACCGGTTTCCGAGACATGGACACCCAGATTCCGGAGGCATCCGATCATGGCGGCGGTGTCGTCGCTCCGGAGCGGGTTGGCGAGGCGGGACTCACCCGCGGCGAGGGCGGCGGCTATCAGGGCTCGGTTGGTGATGCTCTTGGAGCCCGGCGGCCTGACCGTGCGGTCGGCAACCGTTCGAGGCCTCACTTCATAGGTGTTCATCCGGGCGTCCCGCCGTGATGGACCCGTAGTCCCTTGCTTGCCCGATGGAACGCCCGCACCTCGTTCACGTCGAGGTTCCGCCAATCCCCGGGCTTGAGCGCCCGGTCGCGCAGGGGGCCGATAGCCACCCTGTGGAGGCGCACCACCGGATAACCGGCCGCCGCGCACAGGCGGCGAACCTCTCGGTTGCGTCCTTCGGCCATGATCAACTCGAGATGGGAGCGTCCTCCTGCCGCACCGATCCTACGCACCGCCACCGGCACGGCCGGGCCGTCCTCCAGCTCGACGCCCCGGCGGAGCCGGGTCAGGTCGGCCGGGGATGGACTCCCCCGAACCAGCACCTCGTAGGTCTTGGTGATGCCTGAGCGCGGATGGGCGACGAGGTTGGCGAAGGAGCCGTCGTTGGTCAGGAGCAGCAGCCCGGTCGAGTCCGCATCGAGGCGTCCGACGGGGTACACCATGGGATGGGAGGGCACCAGGTCGACCACCGGCGTCCGGCCGTGGGGGTCGCTGGTGGTGCTGATCACCCCCAACGGCTTGTGCAGCAGGTAGTAGACCAGATCGGGATCGACCGGGAGCGGGACCCCGTCGACCACCACCTCGGCCCGGCCGGGATCCACCCTCTGGCCGGGGACGGCGGTCTGCCCGTCCACGCGTACCCGACCGTCCAGGATCATCGAATCGGCTACCCGGCGGGAGGCCAGACCGCTCCTGGCGATCACCTTCTGAAGGCGTTCAGCCCTCGGTGGTCGGGAGCTCACCGGAACGGGTCGGCGGGCGGTCCAGCGCCTCCGCCATCTCGGGCGCGGGCATGTGGTCGGTGAGGGGCGGCAGATCGGCCAGGGACGCCATGCCCAGGGCTTCGAGGAGGCGTCCCGTGGTGCCGTAGATGGCGGGATTGCCGGGGGTGGAGAGCCGGCCCTCCTCGGCGACCAGGCCGCGGCGTACCAGGGTCCGGAGGGCGGAGGCGGAGTCAACCCCGCGCAGCTCGGAGATCTGGCCGCGCGTGACAGGTTGGCGGTACGCCACCACGGCCAGCACCTCGAGGGCGGCCGGCGACAGCCGGGCCCCGTCGTCGGTGGTGGCGAAACGCTCAAGGTAAGGCAGTGCCTCCGGTTTGGTGTAGAGGCGCCACCCGCCCGCCACGTGGCGGAGCGCGATACCGCGGTCATCGGCCTCCAACTCGCGCGCCCAGTTGTTCAAAACGTCCCTGACCGTGGTGAGCGGTGTCTCCAGGACCTGGGCCAGCTCGGACTCCGGAACGGGATGCTCGGCGACGAAGAGGATCGCTTCGAGGGCGGCGGGAGTGTTCACAGGCCGACCCGGCCACCGGCGGGGCTGCCTTCGGAGTGACGGACCGAGATGTCCTCCGGATCCTCCTGGGATACGGATACCAATCCCCATCGGGCCAGTTCCAGGATCGCCAGGAAGTAGGCCGCCACCTCCGCCCTGCTCGAGCAGTGAGCCACCAGCCGCTCGAAGGTGGACTCCAGCTCCGCGGCCACCCTCCTCCGGATGGCGGCGATGGCCTCCTCAACCGACGGGAGATCGAGATCGAAGTGGTCCATCGGGATTTCAACCTCGGCGCGTACTTCCTCGTCCAGCGAGGTCATGATCTCGGCCAGCGCGGCCGGTGTCACCCCTTCCGGTAGGGCCGGCGGGTGCCGGGTGCCGAGATCCTGGTCGATGCCGACGGAGCGGCCCACGTACTGCGCACCCTGCCTCAAGCGCTCACGGAGGACTGTCGCGACTCCCTGGTAGGTCAGGAAGCCGAGCAGGCGGGCCAGCAGCCGGTCCCGCTGGTCGAGCAGGTCCATCTCGTCCTCGAGATCCAACTGGTCGGGCTCCGGCAACAGGAAACGGGCCTTGAGGTGGATGAGCATCGCCGCCATCAGTACGAAACCGGAGGCCAGTTCGAGGTTGACCTCCTTCTCCTCGATGGAGGCCAGGTAGTCCTCTATGACGCGGGAGATGTTGACCTCCATGATGTCGACATGGCGGCGGCTGACCAACTTGAGGAGCAGCTCGAGAGGACCTACGAAGACGGGAGTCTCCACCTCGTAGGTCATACCGGCACGCCTCGACTCGTCATACGCTGATGGTAGGCGCCGGTCTCGCGGAAACCGAGGAACACCGATCCGGTGGGGCGATGAGTTCTCAACTCCCTCCCGGCACGGCGCGATCGGCCGCCTGGAGCAGTTGCCAGTCCTCGCGAGAGATCTCCTGGGGGCGGTCGCGGTGGTGATGGAGCGCGAACGCGACCACCAGCGGATCGGCGCCCGCCCGATCCAGCTCCAGTGCGGCGATCCGGCCATGGTCCAGGTAGTCGACGAATCTGGCCGAGCCCCCGATGCCGAGCCGGCCCAGGACGGTCGCCACGGACCGTCCCATCGGTCCCAGCCGGGAGTGGCGCTTTCCCACGTCGTGCAGCAGCGCCGCCCGAACCAGGTCGGTCCGGCCGGGCCGGGCTGACCGGACCAGCCGAGCCGCGGCCAACCCGTGGCGCTGATCGGCCCGTGGCTGGTCCCAATACATCGACCGTTCCGCATCGGTCGTCAACAACGTCGCCACCTCGGTCTGCTCCCGCGGTCTCAGCGGCCGGGCGAGAATGACGTCGAGCAGGCGGCCCGCCAGGTGGAGGGGGCGCATCCTCGGTCCCTTCACACGTGGCGTTCCGGGTCGCGAGACATCCCGGAGGGTGCGGAAGAAGACGGCGATGGTCGGCGCTTCACACTTCGACCGGGGGTTCCTTTACCGGCTGCAGAGCAACTGGACACTTTCCAGCATCCTTCTACCGAAGGGCCCTCGGATGGGCCTCCACGTACACCTCGTGTAGGTGCTGGAGTGACATCCGGGTGTAGACCTGGGTGGTGGAGAGGCTGGCGTGCCCGAGCATCTCCTGCACGGTGCGGAGGTCGGCGCCCCTCTCCACCATGTGGGTCGCGGCCGAGTGGCGGAGCACGTGGGGCGAGATGCGGGTCCGGGGTATGCCCACCGCCTCCGCATGGGCGCGAACGATCCCGAAGACACCCTGGCGGCTCAGCCGCCCGCCGCGGGCGTTCACGAACAACGCGTCGTGATCCCTCCGGCTCCGGCACATCTCAAGCCGGTCGGGCAGGTAGGCGCCTATGGCCCGGCCGGCCGGCTTGCCCAGGAGTACGAGTCGTTGCTTGCCACCCTTGCCGGTGACCATGGCGCTCAGCGTGTCGATGTCCATATCGGTCAGATCGAGGTCGACCAGCTCGCTGACCCGGACCGCGGTGCCGTAGAGGGTTTCCAGTAGTGCCCGGTCGCGCCTTCCGAGCGCCGTGTCCGACGGCGGTGCCTCCACCAGCCGGATAGCCTCGTGGACATCGAGGGCCTTGGGGAAGCCCATCCGGGTCCTCGGTGTCTCGGTGAACCGGGTGGGGTCTTCCTGGGCCTGGTCCTCAGCCACCAGGAACCGGTGAAAGCCTCGCACCGCGGCCAGCCTCCGCGCGATGGTGGTGGAACGCATGCCATCCTGATGGAGGCAGGCCAGGAAATCGTCCACCAGTTCCGGCGCGGCGGATCGGTCACCCAGGAAGTCAAGGTAATGCTCCAGGTCGCGCCGGTAGGCGGTGATGGTGTTGTCGCTGAGACCCCGCTCCACCGACAGGACGGCCAGGTAGCCGTTCAGATGGCGCCGCATTACCCGGTTAGACGTAGCCGGGCTCCCGTTCACTCCCGAGGATCTCCGGCGCGGCTTCCCGGCCGAGGCGGTAGCGATCGGCGGCGGCGATGAAGCCGATGAACAGAGGATGCGGGTCGAGCGGTCGCGACTTGAGTTCCGGATGGGCTTGGGTGCCGATGAAGTAGGGATGAGAGGGCAGCTCGATGAACTCCACCAACTGTTCGTCGGGCGAGATGCCCGTCAGCGCCAGCCCTGCCTGTTCGAGGTCCTTGCGGTAGCGGTTGTTGACCTCGTACCGATGCCGGTGCCGCTCGTAGATCAACTCTGCTCCGTAGAGCCGGCGAACCAGGGAGTCCTCCCTGAGCCGGGCGGGGTAGACGCCCAGCCGCATGGTGCCGCCCTTGTCGGAGACGCCCTGCTGGCGCTCCATCAGGTCGATGACCGGATGGGGCGTCATGGGCTTGAACTCGGTGCTGTGGGCATCGCGGAGGCCGAGCACGTTGCGGGCGTACTCGATCACGGCGGCCTGGAGGCCCAGGCAGAGGCCAAGGAAGGGGATCCGGTTGGTACGGGCATGCGTCACGGCTCGTATCTTGCCCTCGATGCCCCTGATGCCGAATCCCCCGGGGACCAGGATGCCGTCCAGATCGTCCAGGTGGGAACTCCCGAACAGACCGTCGAGATCTTCGGCAGGGATCCATTGGATCTCGGCCCGTACACCGTTGGCGAGGCCGCCATGCCGTATGGCTTCCACCACGGACAGGTAGGCGTCGGGCAAGCCCGTGTACTTGCCGACCAGGCCGATCCTGACGGTGCGCTTGGCGGCCCTGGCGCGCTCGACCATCCGTTGCCAGTCGGCCAGGTCGGGCGCCGGCGCATCCAGGCCGAGCAGGTCGACGATGGCGTCATCGAGATCGTGATCCCGCAGGATGAGGGGCATCTCGTGGATGTCGCCCACATCCGGGGCGGGGATAACGGCGTCAGGATCGACATCGCAGAAGAGGGAGATCTTCTGGCGGACTCCGTCATCGATGGGTGTCTCCGAGCGGACCACGATGATGTCGGGACGGATGCCCCGGGATCGCAGATCGGCCACCGAGTGCTGGGTGGGCTTGGTCTTGAGCTCCTCGGTGGGACCGATCTGGGGAACCAGCGTGACATGGATGTGAACCACGTTGCGGGACCCGACATCGTTCCGGAACTGGCGGACCGCCTCGAGGAAGGGCAGGATCTCGATGTCACCCACCGTGCCGCCGATCTCGGCGATGACCATGTCCACGTCCTCCCGGTCCCCCAGGCGGCGAATGCGGTCCTTGATCTCGTTGGTTATGTGCGGGATTACCTGGACCGTGTCGCCCAGATAGTCACCCCTCCGCTCCTTGTTGAGCACCGCCAAGTAGACGGACCCGGTGGTGACGTTCGAGTCACGGCTCAGGCTCTGATCGGTGAAGCGCTCGTAGTGGCCGAGGTCCAGGTCGGTCTCCCCACCGTCGTTGGTCACGTAGACCTCGCCGTGCTGGAAGGGATTCATCGTGCCGGGGTCCACGTTGATGTAGGGGTCGAGCTTCTGGTTGACCACCCGAAGGCCGCGGGCCTTCATGAGGCGACCGAGGGAGGAGGCCGTGATCCCCTTGCCCAGGCTGGAGACCACCCCACCGGTCACGAACACGAACTTCGTCACCGGCACGACGCTACCACAAGAGACCATCGGGTCCGCGGTTCATCCGGGCGATGCGGGCCGTACTCACGCGGTCGGGACCGGCGCTCGCCTCGCCATGGCGAGGGAACGGAGCTCGCGGGCATGATGGTGGCCCCGCTCCGAGTCGGCCAGCCCGGAGAGCATCCGGGACAGCTCGCGGAGTCGGGCATCCTCCTCGACCAGCCGCACCCCGGCGCGGGGGCCTTCCCGTTCCACCACGATGTGCGTGTCGGCAAAGGCCGCCACCTGGGGGAGGTGGCTGACGCAGAGGGTCTGGCGGTCCTCGGACAAGTGGGCCAGCTTGGAACCCATTGCCAGGGCGGTCGTCCCTCCGACCCCGGAGTCGATCTCGTCGAAGGCCACGACCCGGGCGGCGCCGGTCCCGGAAGCCAGCCGCAGGGCCAGGACCAGGCGGCTCAACTCTCCCCCCGATGCAACCTTGCCCACCGGGCCGGGGGCGAGCCGGGAGTCGGATGCGAACAGCAACTCCACGGTGTCGGCCCCGAACGCCCGCGGCTCGGCCTCCCCGATCTTGACCCGCAGCACCGGATCGCTGATCCCGAGCTCACGCAAGTGCCCGCAGGCGCTCTCGGCGATCCGGGCGGAGGCGTCCCGGCGAGCCTGCCGGAGTTCTCGCCCGGCCTCGAACAGGTGGCCACTGGCCGTGGCATGTTCCGCGTCCAGCTGGGACGCCCGTTCCACCAGGCCCTCGATCTCCGCCAGGCGGGTCTGAGCCCGGCGCCGGAAGGTGAGTATCTCCTCGATGTCCGATCCGTACTTGCGGCGCAGGTCGCCCAGCAGGTTCAGGCGCTGGTTGACGCGGGCCAGCGCCCCGGGGTCCGGCTCGGTCGCTTCCCATGCCTCCCTCGTAACGCTCAGGGTGTCGGTGAGGGTGGCCTCGAGGCTCTCTACGAGTTCGGCGAGAGGGCCCCGGGCCGGATCGAGGTCCCGAACCCGCCGGCCCGCATCCACCACCGGGCCGACGCGGTCGCGGGCCGCGCTCAGGTCCCGGTGTGCCTCCGCCAGGAGCTCGGCCACCTCCTCGGCGTTTCCGAGCCTTTTCGACTCCATCTCCAACTCTTCGTCCTCGCCGGGCCGGAAGTCGGCCCGATCGATCTCGCCGACCTGGTAGGCCAGCAGATCCATCTCGCGTGCCAGCGCCCGCGTGCCCCCACCCAGTTCCGCCCGGAGGGCCTGCACTTCGCGGAGCGCCCGCCAGGCGTCCCGGTAGTCGTCCAGGACGAGGCCGGATCGGAGCCGGAGATCGATCAGAGCGCGGACCGTCCGTGAACGGGTGAGAGAGATCGGATCGTGCTGGCCCACGATCTCCACCTCCCCTCCGAGCCTCTCGGACAGTGCTCGGGCCGGGACCATGCGGCCGTCGAGGTAGGCGCGGCTTCCTCCCGGGTGTATCGAGCGGGCGACGACCACCTCCTCCCCGTCGAGGAAGAACCTGCCCTCGACCCGCGTCTCCTCACCGTGCGGCCCGATGAGCGCGGAACGGGCGGGAGCCCCGGTGAGCATCCGGAGGGCGCCCAGCATCAGGGTCTTACCTGCTCCGGTCTCGCCGCTCACCACCACCATTCCGGGCGTGAACCCCACCCGGGCGGTATCGATGATCCCGAGGTTTTGGACCGACAGCTCGTCAAGCACGGGTCAGGCCAGCGAGAACTTCTGCTTCACGGATGCCGGGAAGGAGCGCTCGGCGAAGCGGGCGAACGTCACGTGACCGGCGCCCTCGACCTCGATCCAGTCACCCGGACGCATGATGGCGACCTCCCTGCCGTCAACGCCCACCCCCGCCGGGCGGTCCTCCATGACCTCGAAACGGAGCCTGTGATGCGGCGGGAACACCATGGCTCGGGAGAATAGGTAATGGGGTGCGACCGGTGTCATCACCATCACCTCCAGCGCCGGGTCGATGAGCGGCCCCCCGGCAGAGAGGTTGTAGGCGGTGGAGCCGGTTGCGGTCGCCACCACCACCCCGTCGGCCGGGTAGTTGATGAAGGGCTCCCCGTCTATCGAGATGGCGAGGCGGACGGTCCGCTGGTTCTCTACCTTCTCCACCACCACGTCGTTGAGGCCGATCGTGGGAGGGGCGCCGTTGATGGAGGCGGCCAGCAACATCCGCTCCGACGTGAGCCACGCGCCGGCCGCCATCCGGTCCAGGAATGCCGGAAGATCGTCGGGTAGGGCTTCCGCCAGGTAGCCCAGGCGCCCGTCGTTGATCCCGCAGACCGGTGCCCCGCTGCCCCTCCCCAGCCGTACCGCCTTCAGAACCGTTCCGTCGCCTCCGATGGCCACCACGAGGTCGAGGCCGTCCCTCCCGCCGAAGGAGGTCGAGGCCACGCCGATGAGGTCGGCGGCGTCCGGCGCCGCCACCACCTCGACTCCCCGGTCGCCGAGGGCGGCCACGAGGGCCCTAGTCCAGGCCACCGTGTGGCCCTGGCGGATGTGAGGGACCAGCGCGATCCTCATCGGAGGCCCTTCACGGCCCTCTCCAGGTCGATGACCATGGGACCCTGGCGGAACCATCCCAGGACCTCTCGGTTCCCGTTGGCCCCCTCGAGGGGCGAACGGAGTAGGCCGACCGTTCCCAGGCCGCGTGCGGACAGTCCGGTGACGGTGGCGGCGACCGTCCGGTCCCACAGCGCCGGGTCGCGCAGCACGCCCCGCCGGTCGACCGAGCCGGGTCCGGCCTCGAACTGGGGCTTGACCAGCAGGATGTAGTGGCTGCCGGTGTTCCCTAGACCCACCAGTGCCGGAGCGATCGTCAGGAGCGAGATGAAGGAGACGTCGGCGACGATCACACCGAAGGGGGCCCCGAGGTGATCGGGGTCGGCGTGACGAATGTTGGTCCGTTCCACGACCGTGACCCGGGGGTCATCGCGGAGATACTCGTGCAGCTGCCCGTATCCGACATCGACCGCCACCACCCGCGCTGCGCCGTGTTCCAGCAGGCACTGGGTGAAGCCCCCGGTGGAAGCACCCACGTCGACGGCGTCGAGCCCCGCAACGTCCACATCGAACTCCTCCAGGGCGGCCTCCAGCTTGAGCCCGCCCCGGCTGACATAGCGTGGCGGGGACGCAGCCCAGCGCAGCGGGGTGCCCTTGCTCACCAGGGTGGCAGGCTTCGGCAGCGGTATGCCGGCCACGATCACCCTCCCCTCCCGGATCGCCCGGGCGGCCGCGCTCCGCGAGCCGACCAGCCGGCGCCGGACCATCTCGACGTCCAATCGCTGCATCATTCCCCGGTCTGGTGGGTCGCGTGGCCGGAGTCGGCCAGCAGGTCGTCGAGCACCCGGCGAGCCTCCGGAGCGTCGGCACCCCCCAAACGGGCCTCTAGGAGCTCGGCCAGCGCGGCGGCCGGACCTGCTAGCCGGTCGGCCTCCAACCCCTCTACCGCGCGCACGTAGGCCTCGATGGTGGCTTCAGCGGGCGGTTGGCCCTCCGGCCCCGGATGGGTGGGATGCTCGGGAGCTTGGCTCATGCTCCTAATTATTGCGCGTCACGCCGGGATTGCTACCCCGGTAGCCGGTGGCCGGCCTGCGTACCAGACCTCACCCTCCTAGTGTGGGCTGCGCATGCAGTCAGGCACACCCAATCGGAAGCCGACCGGATGATCCCGATCCGCGATCTGAACCCCGGTCTCAGGCGACCCGTGGTCTCCCTGTTGTTGATCGCATCCGTGGTGGCGGTCTATTTCCTGATCCAACCGGCGGACCCGGTCGACGAGTACGAGTTCCTGGTAGAGCAGGCGGCCATCGGGTGCGAGATCAGCACCAACGAGGCCGTCTCTCTGGAGGAGATCCGATCCGAGCTGTGCGTCGCCGGAGATGGCAATCCGGTCTTCCCGGAGAAGTCCGTGCCGCTCAGCGTGCTGGTATCCATCTTCCTGCACGGCGGTCTGGCCCATCTGATCGGCAACGTCTGGAGCCTCTGGCTGTTCGGCAACAACGTCGAGGACGCCTACGGTCGGGGCGGCTACCTGCTGCTCTACCTGCTATCGGGCGTCGTGGCCACCTTCGGCTTCGTGGTGCTGAATCCGGACTCCACGGCCCCCCTGGTCGGTGCCTCCGGCGCTATCGCCGGGGTGATGGGGGCCTACTTCGTGTTGTTCCCCGGGGCACGGGTACTGAGCATCATCCCGCCGATCTTCATCCCCTTCCGCATGCCGGCCGCCCTGTTCCTGCTGCTCTGGCTGGGGGCCCAGTTCCTCCTGGCCGGGGGTACATCGGCAATCGCGTGGGAAGCCCACGTGGCGGGATTCCTCTTCGGGATGGTGGTGACGCTGTTGTTCCGGCGGGGGCTGACCGCCCGCCTGGCCGAGAGGAGAGATGCGGCCGGCTTCGCCTGAGGATCAGAGGCCCAGCCGGGCCAGCAGGTCGTACATGGTCGGGGTGAGCGGCCACGACCTCAGGTCCTCCAGCGGCACGAAGGCGACGTCGGCGGCGTCGTCTCCGGCCCGGAGTTCCCCGCCGGTCACCTTGGCGGTGAAGTCCACCAGGACGACGTGGTGCTCGGGAGGTTCCGAGGCGCCGAGGGACTCTCCGGTCCAGACCACCTCGCCCAGCGCCACCTCGAGGCCGGTCTCCTCCATCACCTCGCGGACCGCGGCGTCGGTGAGGCGCTCGCCGTAGCGGACCTTGCCCCCGGGTATGGCCCACGAGCCGGCCAGGATGCCCCTGCCCCGCTCCACGAGCAGCATCCGGCCCTGCTCGATCACCACCACACCCACACCGACGAGCGGTGATGGCCGGTCGGTCACGACTCGGCCGGGGGCAGGAACTGGGCCCGGATGCGGCGCCCGCCGTCACCCAGGTCGCTGTGATGCATGATGATCGACCGGGCTGCGAAGCCCCCCGCTTCGAAGAAGTTCTTGGCGAGGCGGTGGCCGGGTAGGACATGGGAGTCGAAGAGTTGGTGGCCGGTGCTGCGGAACTCCTCCATGAGAGTGTCGCGCATCACCTCCCCCACCCCGACCCCGCGGGCATCCTGCTCCACGAAGACCATGCGTATGGCGGCCACCCGCACCCCCGCCTCGTGGACGAGCAGCTCCCGGGACCGGCCCAGGATGAAGCCGAGCGGGTATCCGTCTATCTCACCGAGGTAGATACGGGTGCCCGAGTCGCCAAGGCAGGCTAGAAACGCCTCATCGACGGGCTCGTCCAAGCCGTCGGCTCTGGGCCACATCGGGTGTATGGCGCTCATCTCCGCCTCCAGCTTGCGATAGAGGTCGACCAGGAAGACCACGTCCGGGGCATCGGCGCGCCGGGCGGTGACCGAGATATCCATGCCACAGACGGTAGCCAGACCGGAAGGCTCCGTTGCCGGCCTGCTCTATCAGGCGCAGTCGCGACAGAGGGCGTCAGCAGCCAGCTGCACCTTCTTGAGGCGCAGGAAGCACGAGCGGCAGACGAACTCGTCGCCCCGCATCTGCTCCGCCTCGATGTCGAGGTTCATCTCGGAGCGGCGGATTTCCCGTATCTCGCTGGTCTCGTCGACGAGCATGGTGGCCGACTCGGTAGCCTCGACAGTCTCCAACTCCTCGGCCTCGAGGGCGTCGAGTTCGACAACGCCGTTGCCGTTCTCGTCATCGTTGTCCTCGTGGCCGGCATGGTGGCCGCGGTTCTCGTTAGCCAGGTCGTCGCCGCCTTCCCCTTCGAACGGATCTCGGATGGCGTCATCCAATCCTCGATTCCCGCTGTCTGATCGCGGCGAGAGTATACGCATCCCGTCCCGGTCTGCGAACGGACGGTGGTTTCAGATCATCAATCGGAGGCCACCGGCCTCAAGCCGGACCAGGAGCGGCGTCCGGCCGATGGGTTCCCCGTCCACTTCCACCGGCCAGGGTGGGTCGGTCTCTATCCGCGCCTCGGGGGTCACGAACCGCCGGACACCCGGGTCGGCGAGGTGATCTCCGCCTCTGGCCTTCCGCATCAGGGCAGCCACCTCCCTCCTCCGGCTGGTGATGACCTGGACGTCGAGCAGCCCGTCGACCATGGAGGCTCGGGGGGCGATGTTGAAGCCACCACCGAAGAACTGGGCGTTGGCCACCACCACGGTCAGGGCCGGGCCGGAGAACTCCCGCCTGCCGGCCTCGACGCGAGCGTCGATCCTGCGCCAGGAGGGCAGGGATGCGGCAACCGCCGCGACGTAGCGAAACGAGCCCAACCGTCCCGGTATGCGTTGGGCGGTCTTGGCGGCATGGGCCGTGGCGCCGGCGCTGGCCACGTTGAGGAAGTACCTCCGGCCCCACTCGCCTATCGCCAGACCGACGTCCACCGGATACGGCGTCCCCTCGACCAGCCGGGCGGCGGCCGAGTCGAGACCGGGCCCGATCCCGAAGGTGCGGAGCAGGTCGCAGCCCGTACCGGTCGGGAGTATGCCCAGTAAGGGCGCCGCCTTCCATCCGTGAGCCATGATCTCGTTGAGCACTGCATTGACCGTCCCATCACCACCCACCGCCACCAGGCGCCGCCGGTCGGCGGCGGCGGCGGCCCTGACGGCGCCCCTGAGCGCGGTCAGCCCATCCACCTCCAGGACTTCGGCGGGCACCGAATGGGACCTGAGGGCAGCCAGGGCGTCGGCCTCGGCCGAGCGGCCGCGGCCGGCGTGCGGGTTCACCAGCACCAGCCATGGGGTCATATCACGCCGCCGGCGGTGACGATTCCCCGATCGATACCGGAGCGGGCCCGGCCTGCCGCCCGCTCGAGTTCGCCCTTACCCAGAACACGCGCCGCGTCGCCCACCTGGCGCAGGAGGTCCAGAACAGACCGGGTGGTACGGACGAAGTCCCCGGCGGCCAGCGAGCCCTCGTCGAGGAGCTCCTCGAGGTCGATCCGGAGCGCCCAGGCGTAGGCGAGCCACGCGAACCCGGGATGGGGGAAGCGGGTCACCGGCAGGCGAAGGCGTTCCTCGGCAGCGGCGAGGTCCTCCGCCAGCTCCACCAACCGGCTCCAAGCATCCTCGAGTGGCTCCGTGGGCAATCCTTCCGGCTCCTCGGCGTCGCGTCGCGGCTCGTAGACGAAGGCCGATAGCAGGGCCGCCAGTTCCGGCGCGCGCAGCTCGTCGAGAATCCCGCTGCGTATCGCCTCCACGAGGAGAAGGCCCGAGTCGTTGTAGACCACGCGGAGCGTCTCCCCTCCGGGTTCGAGCGTCCAGTCCCGGATGTGCCCTCGTTGCTCCAGGAGCCGCCGGGACCGGTCGAACCTCTCCAGGAGGGTGCTCCGGCGAGGCGACCTGCGGCCGGGCCCGTTCCCGCGTGGCCGGCCTTTCAGCCGCCGGTCCTGGAACTCCGCGAACGATGCAGCGAGGAGCCGCTCGGCCTGGCGGCGGGAGTAGTTGGCCACCAGGTTGACCAGCATGTTGTAGGTCGGGCGGAAGCTGGACCGCAGGGGATGGCTGCCGAGCCGGGCGATCGACGCCATCCGCTCGAACGGCACGAAGGGCGAGTGCAGCACCACGCCGTGGCCCACCGTGTCGATGCCCCGGCGTCCGGCCCGGCCGGTCAACTGGGTGAACTCCCCGGGGAGCAGCAGCTCGTGAGTCTCGCCGGTGAACCTCGACAGGCGGTCGAGTACGACGGTCCGGGCGGGCATGTTGATGCCCAGGGCCAGGGTCTCGGTGGCGAACACCACCTTGATCAGCCCATCGCAGAAGAGTTGCTCGACCACCTCCTTGAAGGCCGGCACGAGGCCGGCATGGTGGGCCGCCACTCCCCGCTCGAGCCTCGCCAGCCACCGGTCGTGTCCCAGGGTGCGCAGGTCGGACCAGTCGAGGTGGGCGGTTCCCTGCTCGGCCCGGCGCCGGATCTCGTCCCGTTCGGCGTCATCGGTGAGCCGGATACCGGCGGCGACCGTCCGGTCGGCAGCGTCGTCACACCCGGCTCTCGAGAACAGGAAGTAGATGGCCGGGAGCAGGTCGAGAAAGGCGAGATGCTCCACCACCGATGTCCGTCTGGGGGTCGAGAAGCGGCGGCGGCGGCCACCTCGCCGGGCCAGGAGGCGGGGAATGGCGGCGTTGGGCTTCATCCCACCGGACGTCTCCATGTAGAGCGGCAGGAGATGGACCTCCCGCTCGAAGCGATCCCAGACCGACCACCACCGTTCGAGGCGTACCGGCCGGTGCTCCTCGACCACCAACTCGGTGGGTCCCCGCCGGGTGCGTAACCAGTCGGTGAACTCGGCCGCGTTGGAGACCGTCGCCGACAGGCAAACCAACCGGATGTGGGGCGGAGCGTGGATGATCACCTCCTCCCATACCGCGCCGCGGAACCGGTCTTGGAGGTAGTGAACCTCGTCGAGGACCACCGTGTCGACCATGGACAGGTCCGATCCGGAGTAGATCATGTTGCGCAGCACCTCAGTGGTCATCACCACAACGGGTGCGTCGCGGTTGATGGTGTTGTCGCCGGTCAGGAGCCCGACCTGGTCGCTTCCATGGATGGCGCCGAAGTCTCGGAACTTCTGGTTGGACAGCGCCTTGAGGGGCGTCGTGTAGAACACGCGGCGCCGGTTGGCCAGGCTGAGATGGATGGCCGCTTCGGCGATCAGGGTCTTACCGGCGCCGGTTGGGGCCGTCACCACCACCGACCGACCCATCTCCACCATCTCGGCGGCCAGCACCTGATAGGGATCCGCCGTGAAGGGAAGGGAGTCGAAGAAGGTGTGAACCCTCATTTCTTCAGGGTCAGGCGGATCAACCAGATGGTGGCCTCGTAGAACAGGTAGAGCGGGGTCGAGAGCAGCAGGAGCGTGACCGGGTCGCCGGTGGGGCTGACCGCGGCCCCCACCACCACGATGATGAGTACCGCCCAGCGCCGACCGGCAGCCAACTTGTCGGAGGTCACCACGCCGGCCGCAGCGGCGCCGTACAGGAACACCGGGAACTGGAACGAGATGCCGAACAGCAGCAGGAAGCGGATCACGAAGCGGGTGTAGAGCTCGACTGTCCAGAGATTCTCCAGGTCCTCGAAGATCGACACGAGGAACGCGACCGCCCGGGGAAGGCTCCAGTAGGCGAATCCGACCCCGAGGCAGAACAGGGTGACCAGCGCCGCCACCACGGGGAACGCCCACTTGCGTTCCCTCTGGGTGAGGCCCGGGTTGATGAAGCACCACGCCTGGTAGGCGATCACGGGGCTGGCCAGGACCGTCCCGCCGAAGAGCGCCATGCGCATGGCGATCGAGAACTGGTCGGTGGGGCCGGTCACCACCAGATCCCGGCCCGCTACCTCGCTGTAGGAGCTCTGCAGGAGATAGAGCATCTGGTTGCGGAAGAAGAAGGCAACCACGGTGGCGACTCCGACCGCTATGAAGGTCTTGACGAGGCGTGACCGGAGCTCCGTCAGGTGCCCCATCAACGGCTGGCCGGACGGATCGGCTCCTTCCGTCATTCGCCCTTGTCCGGTGGCTCGTCCCCGTCATGGCCGGCCGGCGTGTCCGCGACCTGGTCGCCCTCCCCTGCCGGAGGGTTCTCGGCCGACACGTCCTGCCTGTTCTCCGGAGGAGGGCCGGACGCCTCGGGCGCCACCACATTCTCGGGCATCGGATCGTCCAAGCCCTCCCACACTTCGCTCGGCGACACGCCGACCCGGGGTTCAGGGGCCACCCATCGCGCCTCCGGCACCTCCGGGCCGGAAGTGGCCTCGTCCGGGGCGGTTCGGCCGGCGTCCTTCACAGATCGCCGTATGTCCCGTTCAACCGAGGCGGCTGCATCGGCGGTCTCGGCCAGGGTGCGCTTCACGTCGCTGGCCCCCTCGGTGAGTTCTTGGCGGAGGTCCTTGATCGGCTCGCGCATCGGAGCGACCTCCCGCTCGATTCCTTCGCGAAGGTCTCTCACCGCCTCCCGGAGCTCGCGGACGTATCTGCCGATGGTGCGGGCTATCTCGGGCAGGCGGTTCGGTCCGAAGACCACCAGGGCCACCACGGCGATGGTGAGTATCTCGAGACCGCTGAACGTGTCGAACACGATCCCATGGTACCGGCGCACGCCTAGCCCGCCCCACCGCGGCTCAGGCTAGGGAGACCTCGTATCGGGCCAGGATCGCCTCGCGCAGGCGTTCGGTCTCCTCCCGGACTTCCCGGCCCTCGATCAAGCGGGCCTGGTCGCCCAGCCGGAGCAGCAGGCGGGCTCCCACCCGCGCGTCGGACATGGCGAAGCGGATGACCATCTCCTCGCCCGTGTCCTCCAGGACCTCGACCGGGTAGTACTCGGCCACCCACCTGGCGCCGGGTCCCAGGGCAAGCCGGGCGTAGATAGCGTCAGCGGACGGGGTGTAGTCGACGTTCGTGGGAGCAAGCGGGCGGGCGGGGGGTTCGAAGACGTCCCCCGACGCCTCCACCGACCGGATCCTGTCCACTCGGAACAGGCGGCGGTCACCGGCCAGACGGCAGTGCGCCAGGAGGTACCAGCTTCCCATCGAGGCATGGACCATCAGCGGTTCGATGGCTCGAACCGTGGTCCGGTTGGTGCTCAGCGAAAGGTAGGTGATGGTCAGCACGGTTCCGTCACGGGCGGCCCGGCGCAAAGTGCCGAGATGGGCGGGTTCGGGAGGCAACTCGGCCGCGATGACCGTGGCGGCCTCCGGGAAGAGGGCGCCGGTCAGCTTCTCCACCGCCCTCGCCAGCGCCTCGTCTCCCTGGGAGGTGCCGGCCACCGCCAGCCCGGCGCTCAGCAGACCCAAGGCCTCATGGGGTGTGAGCCGGAGGGGCCGGGAGAAGTAATCGGCCATGTCGAGAACCACCTCGTCCCCGTCCATGTACGCCACCATCAGGTCACCGGGGCCGTAGCCGGGTAGCCCGCAACAGAAGAGCAGGTTGAGATCGTCGGCGAGTTGCGGACGGCTCTCGTATCCGAACCGCTCCATGACCTCGGTGACGGTCGGATACGGGTTGGCCAGCGCCCACGGAACCAGGGCCAGGATCCGCGCCAACCTCTGCCGGGTCCGAGAGGCCGTCACCGGCCGGCCACCAGCCGCCGGACCATCTCGGCGCGAAGCTCCGGCGGGTCGAGGATCACCGCCCCGTCATCGAGGTGTATGACCATGTCGAGCAGCGAGTCGCTCGTGTAGGGGATGTCCAGAATCGTTCCACCCGCATCGCTCTGCCCCACGGTCCTGGCATCGGGGAACCGGTTCTCGACCCACCAGGCAATGCCGGCATCGCACTCGATCAGGGCACGTTTCGGCGCCTGTTGCTCCCAAGGCAGCGCGGACAGGATGTCCCGGGCGCTGTAACCCTCGGGCCGCGGGAACGCGTCCGGTTCTCCCACCAGCTCGAGCCGCTGCGCCCGATCGAGCCGGTAGGTCCGAATGGCGCCGGCCTTTTCCGGCTCGACACCGGCGAAGTACCAGTGGCCCCGCCGATGGTGCATGCCATAGGCGCACAGGCTGCGCGACCGGCCCCGATAGAGGAATCGAATTAGGCGGCGCTCCAGCACCGCCTGGAAGATCAGACCCAAGTGCTCGCTGCCCAGGCCCAGGTCGGCGCCCACCGGTGTGTCCGTGTCGGACAGCCGCGCTCCTCCCAGCTTGAGCAGGCCGTTGGCGCCCGACGGCCAGCCGCCGGAACGCACCATGTGGACCGCGAGGGCCAAAGCGGTCCGTTCCTCGTCAGTGAGTCCCGGCTCGATGGTCCGGTAGTTGCTCTCGGGGACCACGTAACCCCACTCGACCTCCCAGGCGTCGGTGGCTTCCTGCTCGAGCTCGATCCCCAACTCGCGGAGGCTGGCCTTGTCGCGCTCGAACTTGCGATGGAAGGCCTGGTCGGAGAGGTTCTCGTACCCGGCCACCGTGTTCCGGATCTGGTCGGCGGTAACGGGACGCGGGGAGTCGACCAGATATGCCAGCAGATTGATCAGGCGCTCGACGACGGTGCTCATGGTCTGCCAAATGTACAGATGTCGATGCCCGGCCGTCGGCGATAGTGGTCTGTCTGCGGAACAACCGGGTGTTCTGGCGGTCATCGGTGTCCC
>JAPPGV010000075.1 GCA_028821235.1 bacterium | reverse complement strand
GCCGGGTAGACCCGCCGGTCGGCCAGTCTACGGTCGAGGCGTAGCTCCATGTTGCCGGTCCCCTTGAACTCCTCGAAGATCACCTCGTCCATCTTCGAACCGGTCTCCACAAGAGCCGTTCCGATGATGGTGAGGCTTCCACCCTCTTCGATGTTGCGGGCTGCTCCGAAGAACCGCTTGGGTGGGTAGAGGGCGGTGGAATCGACCCCGCCCGAGAGAATGCGCCCGGAAGCCGGCGTAGCCAGGTTGTGCGCCCGGGCGAGCCGCGTGATGGAGTCCAGCAGGATCACCACGTCGGTGCCCATCTCCACCATCCGCTTGGCCCGCTCTATGGCCAGTTCCGAAACCTGGGTGTGCTCCTCGGCGGGCCGGTCGAACGTCGAGTAGATGACCTCGCCCTTCACGGAGCGTTGCATGTCCGTGACCTCTTCGGGCCGCTCGTCGACCAGCACCACCATGAGGTAGCACTCGGGGTTGTTGGCCGAGATCGCCTGTGCTATCTCCTTCAGGACGGTGGTCTTACCCGCCTTCGGTGGCGAGACGACCAGGCCCCGCTGGCCCTTACCGATCGGAGCGATCAGATCGATGATGCGGGTGAGCGTGCTCCGGGATCCCCCGGGCACCTCCAGCCGTAGCCTGACATCGGGGAAGAGCGGGGTGAGATTGGCGAACTTCGGACGCGCGCGTGCCTCCTGCGGCGACATTCCGTTGCTCTTCTCGATCCGGGCGAGAGCCGGGAACTTTTCCTGGCTTCGCGGCGCCCGTACCGGGCCGCTCAGCACATCGCCCTTGCGGAGGGCGAACTTGCGGATCTGTCCGGCTGAAACGTATACGTCCTGCTCGCTCGGAAGGTATCCCGAACACCGGAGGAACCCGTACCCCTCGGGAAGGATGTCCAGAGCCCCCTCACGGACCTCGGCCGGACCGCTCGAGCCAGACCGATCGGCGGGCCCTCGCCCTCGACCGCGCCTTCCGCTCGGGCCGCCCTTCTGCGGCCCACGTTGACCGCGACCGCGCGGTGCGCCCCCACCAGCACCCCGCCGCCCGGAACGATCCCGGCCCGACGGCGAGCCGGACTCACCACCCTGGGCCTCGGACCCGGATGCGGCGCTTCCGTTCTCCTCCACGCGGCTGTCACGGACGGTCGCATCAGGCAGTTCGACCTGTGGCGCCTCGTCAGCCACCTCAAAGCCGTCCGCTCCCATGATCGCGTCGATGAGCTTCGCCTTCTGGAGGCCATCGACTTCTACGCCGACCGCCGAGGCGATGGTGCGCAGATCCTTGATGTTCTTAGTCTGTAGCTCTGATCGGGTGGCCATTCTGGTTCCTCCGTAAAGTGCTCGCCCGACCAAGGTCGGGGGCGCCTCAATGCCGACAATTCCAACTCCGGGTGGACCGCTCGGGATCTCCGCACCGGTACTCGCCGGTCCTTTAACCGGACCGGAAAGACTCTGGATCTGGATCGACCGGCGAGGCCTCTACGGCCCCGGCCGCAAATCTCGGGAGACCGCCACGGCCCTAGGCGGGAACACCGGAACAGGTACAAATGCTCCTGTGGCGGGATATGGTCGCCCGGCAACTAGGCGGGCGGTACCCGGATGTTAACACACGGGGATGGTGCGGCGAGTCAGGAGCCAGTGGGCCGTGGCGGGGACCAGGAGACGAGACGCCGGAAGCCGGATGCCGGCTCCGGCTAACCGGCGGGCAGGCTCTCGCAGACCACCCCGTCCCCGTCCCGGTCCAGCCGGGCCACATCCCCGTAGTGGGGGAAAAAGGTATCGAACCATTCCTGGGCTTGGACCTGCGTCGAGAAATCGGAACAATTCTTGGTATCGCCCGGATCGGACGGGACCTCGGTCCCGCCCCCCGGAGTATCCAGGGTCGGCGTATCGAGGGTCGGCGTATCGAGGGTCGGCGTATCGAGGGTCGGCGTGTCCAAGACCGGGAAAGCCAGCACGGGAGTCCGGATATGGAGGGTGGAGCCTGAGCACTTCCCGGCCAGCAACCGTTGCAGGAAATCCGATTCCTCGTGATCCATGGTCAGGTCCCACCTCGCCTTGACAGCTATCCAAGCGGCCGCGTACGGGCATGTGAAGTCCTCGTTCGGAGGCATCCACCTTGCCGGGTCGGAGGCGCCTTTCGCCCGGTTGGACCGGGCGGTCACGGCCAGCAGCGCACCCTCGTCGTTGGCGAACTCCTCCCGCCGACCCGGCTCCCAACTGTGCGCGCCCGAATCCCAGGCTTCCGCCAGCGGAACCAGATGATCGATGTCCAGCGATGACGGGCCTTCCACCCACTCCCCGTCGTAGTGCGAGTACCAGAGGCCCGAGACGACCCAGCAGGTGCGGTCCGGATCGAGTGTCGATTGAACCCGCGAGTCGCGGATGAGCACCTCCCGGCGGGTATCGCATCCGTCGCCGTCCAAGTCGTTCCAGTGAGAGAAGTGCTCGCGGTCGTAGCCTGAACGCTGTTCGGGCGCTACCCGCAGTTCAGCCAGCACGTCGGCGGCAAGGCGTAACGGTCCCGTGTCGGCAGCCGCCTCCCCCATGGCTTCAGTAGTAGTAGTGGGAGAAGCCTCCTCAACAACCACCTCCACGACCTCAGCAGTAGC
>JAPPGV010000074.1 GCA_028821235.1 bacterium | reverse complement strand
GGGTGGGGAAATTCGCTGACCAACTCTGGGGAATTTCGCTGATCGCCATCATCCGCCACGACCCCGGCGAGCAACCGAACGTATGTACGGAGTCTATCCCGGGGTTTGGCTCCAGGAGTGGGATTGCGACCGAACAGGCAGGGATGATAAGGGGCCTGCTTCTCCCATCCGTCCGCGAGCCAGATTGGCTGGTCTCGTCCAGGCTGCCCTCCTGGGGTGCCGTTCGTGGGAGATATCCCTCGACTCTCGAAACCGGCCCTGACCTGTATCTGGTAGAGGAGGCCCGCCCGACAAACAAGGAGTCAGCACAGTTGGTGTTGGCGATCAACGAACTGCCTCGTGCAGAGTGCCCCCCTACACCGCAAAGAGTGCCGATCCGTGGGCGGATTGAGGGGGATTACCAGAGAGTATCCAATTCATACCGGGTACTACACCATTCATCACTCAGTGCCTCCGAGCTGACCGATGCTGAGCTACGGGGCAGGGCTTTATGCTGCCAGGCAACCGGATCGTCCCTGTACCCGCCGATCACTTCGGGCCTCCGCACCGGGGGCATCGGCAGAATCTCGGGTCTGCCAACACGGTATGTCGCCTGGGCTACGTTTGTGCAGGGGTTATGTATTCGGCCCAGGCGCCCATTAGGTCGCGGCGCCGTTGGAGTAGGTCACTTCTCGCATATGCCTGCTCGGCGGCGGACCCGACCCGATGCGCTAGGCATGCTTCTGCTACTTCTCGGACAGCACCTGTTTCTCCGCACCAGTCGCGAAAGGAGCTTCTCATCCCGTGTAGGGTTCCTTCGATCCCAAGGCTGCTCATCAGCTTCGCTAGTGCCCATGACGGGATCTCCCCACCTGACCTGGACAGAAACACAAGACCAGACCCGCTGCTGTACTCGCGGGCTTCGGCCAGCACGGCAACAGCCCTCGCAGACAGGGGCACCCTGTGCTGACGGCCAGCTTTCATCCGTTCTCCCGGAATGGTCCACAAACCGGTATCGAGGTCGACCTCCTCCCACACCGCTCCTCTCACCTCCCCGGAGCGGACCGCGGTGACGATCGCGAACTCGACAGCAAGACGCAGCAGCACATGCGCCTTCGCTTGGCGGATTCGCTCGATTGCATCTGCGACGTCTCGGTGCGGTAGCGCTCGGAGGTGTTTTCTGGCCCCGCCTTGTTTCGGCAACGCGGCAGTCACCGCATCACCCGCGGGATTGTCGGGACGGTGTCCCTCCGCAATGGACCACTTCATGATCGCGCTGATCCGTTGGCGGATCCGCTTGGCCGTCTGGGCTTTAGTGGTCCAAATGGGAGTTAGGCAGGCCATGACGTCCGCCGTGGTGACCTCATCGACCCGTTTAGAACCTATCGCTGGGAGTACATAGGTGTCGAGGCTGGAACGCCACTGTGCTTCGGATTTGCCTCCTGGTTTCCACTTGCCCGCGTGGAGAGCTATGACCGTCTCGGCTGCGGTCGCGAGAGTCGGAACCCCTCCGGTGCGCCGGGCCGCGGGGTCTTTGCCTTGCCTGGCTGTCTTGCGGTAATCAAAGGCTTGGGCTCGTGCTTCGGCCAGTCCCACATATGGGTAGCCCCCCAGCCCTAGGTCGCGTCGGCGGCCGTTGACGGTTCCACGCCAGATCCATTGTTTGGATCCGGATGGCTGGACACGGAGGATGAGGCCGTGTTGGTCGCCGTATTTGCCGGGTTTGGTCACTGAGCGAACGAACGCTGCGGTCAGCTTTGGCAATTCCCTCTCTTTTCTATCCCACTATATATCCCACACTCAGATGAAACTACCCGGAACGGGGAGGGTTGTCAAGGAACCTTGAGTTGTCCCAGGACCATCCGTCACAAGGGCGCGGCGATGGGAGCTAACCACACTTTAACCTGGGAGTTAATCAACTACTGAAACGGTAGGGAACTGTCAGGAACGCCGCGGATGCTTAGCTCCGGGGGTGGGACTTGAACCCACAACCAACGGATTAACAGTCCGCTGCTCTGCCGAATTGAGCTACCCCGGATGGATCGGCCCGCCATGGTACCAGCAGGTGGGCGGAATCCTGGGCGGATCAGGCGCCACTGAGGTAGCCCTCCATGCGGCGACCGCCTTTCTGGCTGCGCATCTTGCGCAGGGCTCGGGTCTCCAGTTGGCGGATGCGCTCCTTGGTCACTCCCATCCGGTCGCTGACCTCCTGGAGGGTCCTGATCCGGCCGTCGGCCAGCCCGAACCTCATCGTGATGACCTTACGTTCCCGTTCGTCCAAGCCTTCCAGCGCCAGGGCAACGCTCTCCTGCAGGAGTTTGAGGACCGCGCCATCTGCCGGCGCCCCCGCCGCATCCTCATCCTGGACGAAATGTGCGAGGGTCAGATCGTCGGAGTCGCCGACCTTGGCATCCAGGGACAGCATCCCGCTGGAGAGCTCGGCCAGCTTCAGGACCCGATCATCGGACAGATCCATCTCGGCGGCCAGCTCCTCGGTGGTGGGCTCGCGACCGGACTCCTGGTAGAGCCTCCGCCGGACGACGTCCAGCAGCCTCACCTGCTGCGCCAGGTTCTCGGGAACCCGGATGATCCTCTTCTGCTCGTTCAGAGCCCGGCTGACCGTCTGGCGGATCCACCAGACCGCGTAGGTCGAGAATTTGTAGCCCCTGCGGTAATCGAACTTGGCGGCCGCCCTCATCAGGCCCACGTTGCCCTCCTGGACGAGGTCCAGCATGGGAACCCCCGGGATGACGTACCGCTTCGCCACCGAGACGACCAGGCGGAGGTTGGCCTTCACCAGCATCTGCTCGGCCTCCTCGCCGCGGCGCGCTATCGCGGCCAGGCGCCGGTACTCGGCATCGGAGCGGAATCTTCCGGCGGCATCCAACTCGGCCATTCTGGCTCGGGCCTCGACCCCGGCATCCTTCGCCATTCCCAGGTCGACCTCCTGGCGAGGGGTGAGGAGCGGGACCCGGCCGATCTCGCGGAGGTACTGGTCGACCGGATCGGACAGGAACTCGGCATCCCCGGGCTCCGGATCGTCCCGCAGGCGATCCGGATCATCGTCCACCACCTCTATCCCGGCTGCCCGCACGGCGGCGAGCGCTTGGTCCAGTGCTGCGCCGGGGGCCCCGGCCTCATCAAGTTCCTTCTGGATCTCGGCGGAGGTGAGGAACCCCCGGCGCCTCCCCCGCTTCAGCAGTTCCTTGATCGCCCCCTGCGCGTCCGAGCCCAAACCTACTCCTTAAGCCGCCTCAGAATCCCCTTTCCTGTAACGCTATCAGTTCTGCAAGGGCTTGTGAATAGGCTTCCGGGTCTTTTTTCTGATCGATCCCTTCCAATATCACCAGAAGTTCGTCCTTACGGTGCCCCACCGCACGTCCTTCGAGATGTGACATGACATCTTCGAACGGCAGCAGCGGTGTGTCCATGACCGCCAGCCGGCGGGCCATCGCCGACATGGCCTGATCCTTGAGGCCGTCCAGCGGCACCGGGACCCCCTCTTCCAGGTGCTTTCCCTCCTCGAGCAACCAGCGAGCCAGGACGGCGGCCTGATCGTGTTCGAACAGGTCAGGGCTGACCCGGTCGCGCCCCGCGGTCCCCGCCATGAGGTGCCGGAGCAGGTCCCGTTCCGACCGATCCATGGCACCGGAGGCGACGGGCCGGGGCGCGGCGGGCCGTCCATCGGTTCGAGGGCGACCCTGGGACCGGCCTCCCCTGCCGGTGGCCGCATTCCTCCGGATCTCCGACTGGACGAGATCGATGCTCATGTGGGTGCGCCCGGCCACGTAGAGGGCATGCTGGTAGCGGGCCGCCTCATCGGGATGGCGGGCGATCAACTCCGCCGCCTCCCTCATCGCCCGGGTGCGCGCCTCCCTCTCCCCCAGGTTGTACTGCCCCAGCAGCCGGTTGAGCCGGAACTCGGTGATCGGGGCCGATCCGTCGACCGCCTCCCGGAGCAGGTCCCCCTTGTCCTCGAACACCAGGTCGGCCGGGTCGCGGCCCTCGGGCATCATTGCCACCCGCAGGTCGAGCCCCAGTTCGGAGGTGATGCGCAGATCGTCCCCGCGCACGGCGGCGCCGGCGCCCGCCGCGTCGGCGTCGAAAGCCAGGACGATGCGGCTCGAGAAACGGCGGAGCAGGTCGAAATGGGCCTCACCGAGCGCCGTCCCGCAGGTGGCCACCGCCAGGGGCAGATCGGCCAGGTGAAAGGCGATCACATCCGTATAACCCTCGACCACCACCCCCAACTCCTCCCGGCTGATGGCGGACCGGGCCTTGTCCAGGCCGTACAGGAGCTCGCTCTTCTTGTAGAGCGGGGTCTCGGGGGTGTTCAGGTACTTGGGCCCCTCGCCGCGCAGGAGGCGGGCCCCGAACCCGACCATCTCCCCGCGCACGTTGTGGATGGGGAAGATCAGCCGGCCCCTCATCTGGTCGATGAGGCGCCCCCGCCCCACCCTCCTTGCCAGGCCGGCCGCGAGGATGTCCGAATCCTTGTGTCCCTTGCCGCGCAGGTGGGAGACCAGGGCTTCGGCTTGGTCGGGTGCGTAGCCGAGCTCGAACCGGTCCACCACCTCGACGCCGTAGTTGCGACCCCGCACGTAGGACCGGGCATGGCCGGCATCGGGGGCGGACTTGAGGCGGTCCTGGTAGTAGCGACCCGCCTCGGCCACCGCTTCGACCAGCCGGGAACGCCGTTCCCGCTGCTGCGCCGCCCGGGGGTCGCGCCGGATGACGATGCCGGCCCGATCCGCCAACATCTCCAAGGCCTCGACGAACGACAACCCCTGGGTCTCCTGGACGAAGGTGAAGACGTCCCCGCCCACGCCGCAGCCGAAGCAGTGGTAGAGGCCGCGGGCCGGGTCGATCGAGAGTGAAGGGGTCTTCTCCGAATGGAAGGGGCACAGGGCCTTGAAGCTGCCCCGGACCTTCCTGACGGTGGTCACTCCCTCGAACAGCTCGACCAGGTTGACCGCTTGTCGGATGCGCTCCAGGTCGTCGCGATCGGCTGCCATACCTTGCGAGTGTACGTCTCCGGGCCGGTGCCCGGGGCTCAGACCCCTACCGCGACGGCCACCAGGTCTATCACCAGCAGTATCTCGTCCGCCACGTCGCTCACGCTGGGAACGTCCGGGATGGTCAGGCCGAAGTCTGATCTCAGCACCGTGGCGGTTCCGTCCACCTCGACCCTGTCGGCGGACACCACCGTCACTGCGGTGTCGAAGGTCACGAGCCGGGCCTCGCCGCTCAGGATGAAGGTGCCCGTGATGCGGAGCGGTACCTGATCGCCCACCGTCACGCTGTCCGGGAGCCCCTCGACACCGGTCGGCTCGAAGGTGGCGAACTCGTTCTCGTCGCGGGAGGACCCGAGGATTGGCCCCCGGATGGCCCTGTCCCGGAATCCGGAGTCGGTGGCCAGGGTGCGGACGTTGATCACGATCGTCCCCAACTGCGAGGCGGACGGACTGTCGAAGTCGATCAGAACCTCCCCCGCCACCTCTGTGGTGACCCCCACCACCCGGAACGGACTGCCGTTGAGGATCTCGTCGATCTCGAAGCTGACGGAGGACTCCGCCTTGTCGATCCGGTAAAGGATGGCGGAGGCGCCCTCGTCAGGCGCCGGCTCGGTGGCTTCGGTGCTGTCGGGGGCCGCGGTGGTCTCCACCGGGACGGACGTGGCGGCGGTCGTGGCGGGGGCAGTGGTAGCGGGGGCGGTCGTGGCGGCGGACGTGATGGGAGGGGCGGTCACCTCGGTGCTGGGCTCGCCGCTGCCGCCGGAGAACCACACGTAGGCCGCGGCGCCCAGAACCAGCACCACTATCGCCGCCAGCGCGAGACCGATCCGCCGAGCCGTCCGCATCGCCCCTCCTAACCGGCGCCGAGGCGCTCGCCCAGGTAATTGCGGAGTTGCCCGATCCCGACCCGATCCTGGGCCATCGTGTCCCGATCCCGGACCGTGACCGCTCCGTCATCCAGCGTGTCGAAGTCGACCGTGACGCAGTAGGGCGTCCCGATCTCGTCCTGGCGGCGGTAGCGCCTCCCGATCGCCTGGGTGACATCGACCTCGATGTCCCAGTGGGGACGGAGCGCGTCGGCCACCCGTCCCGTCACCTCCACCAGGTCGGGCTTCTTCGAGAGCGGGAGCACGGCCACCTTGACCGGAGCGAGGCGGGAGTCGAGCCTCAGCACCGTGCGGGGGGCGTCGCGCACCGTCTCTGTGTGGTAGGCGTCGATCAGGAAGGCGAAGGCCGCCCGGGTGGCTCCGGCCGCCGGCTCGATCACGTAGGGGAAGAGGCGCTCACCGGCCGCCTGGTCGAAGTAGCGCAGGTCCTTCCCCGAGGCTTTCGAATGCTGGCGCAGATCGAAGTCGGTCCGGTTGGCGATACCCTCCAACTCGTCCCATCCCCACGGGAACCGGTATTCCACGTCGTAGGTGGCGACCGCGTAGTGGGCCAGCTCGTCCTCGGTGTGGCTGCGCAGCCTGATGTTGCCGGGTTTCATGCCCAGGTCCAGGTACCACTGATGCCTCTCCTCCACCCAGTATTCGAACCAGCCGTCGGCGTGATCGGGGTGGGTGAAGAACTCCATCTCCATCTGCTCGAACTCCCTGGTGCGGAAGACGAACTGTCCCGGAGTGATCTCGTTGCGGAACGACTTGCCGAGCTGGGCGATCCCGAACGGGAGCTTGAGCCGGGCCACCCGCCGCACGTTCTCGAAGTTGGTGAAAATGCCCTGGGCGGTCTCGGGACGCAGGTAGACCAGGTTGGAGTCGGAGGCGACCGGGCCCATATGGGTCCTGAACATCAGGTTGAAGTCGCGGGCATCGGTGAAGGAACCGCGGGTGCCGCAGGTGGGACACCGGTCCGGGTCTTCCAGCCGGTCGAACCGGTGCCGGGCATGGCAGGAGACGCACTCCACCAGAGGGTCGTTGAACTGGCCCACGTGCCCTGAGGCCTCCCAGACCTGGGGCGACTGGATGATCGCCGAATCGAGCCCGACCACGTCGTCGCGCAGCTGCACCATCGACCGCCACCATGCCTCCTTCACGTTGCGGAGAAGGGCCACGCCGAGAGGCCCGTAGTCGTAGGCCGACCGGAGACCGCCGTAGATCTCCGATGCTCTGAAGACGAAGCCGCGCTTGGTGGCGAGGTTCACGATCGTCTCGAAGCTGGGAGCGGTCATCAGGACTCAACCGGGAGAGGGTACGGGACCGGGACGATGGTACCCGGCCCCGGCCGACTAGCCAGCGACCTCGGCGGGGTGGTCTATGAAGATGCTGAGGTGTTGGCCTACGTCCTCAGCCCTACCACTATGACGTCGTCGTCACAAAGGTCAGCGAAGCAGGGCGCGAGCTTCCAATCGAGCTTTCTCGACTTCAGCGTTCATCCAGCGTGATCGGCGATGAGCGCTTGCAATCTAGTGGATTGGTCCACTATCCACTCAGCAGCTTCAGGCCACTCGTCATCGTTGTCGCGTGTCCAGTCTCTACGAACAAATACGGATCTGCCTTTCGAGCCTGCTCGTTCAGCATCGCCGTGGAGTATCTGATCACCCATTTGTCGGCGAATCATCCGTGAATAACTCCGCATCCGTGCAGCTCTCTGCGGTGAGGCCTGGTATTGCCCCGACCTGACCCACAGGGAGAGCCGTTCTGAACCCACGAAGATCCCGACGCCGTCGCCCTGCGAGTTGTGGGAAGCTGTCCATTGAACCTCGCCTTGCCATGAGTCCTTCTGTCCCGGAACGCCCCCCGTGTGCTCCCTCAGGAAACTCCAGAAATCCTGTGCTCGGCCCTTCCTCGTTCCTTCCACGTCAACCGCCACGTTGCACCGCTCGCCCATCTTTCGGCAACGTTTGGCACTGGCGCCATAGTTCTTCATATACGGATACAGCACGTACTCGGGATGGCCGGGTATGGCGCGCATAGTCATACTGCCCGCCTTGGTTCCAGGCGGATAGCGGGTGGCGAGATGGATGTTCGGACGGATCGCGTCTCCGGACAGCCTTTCGGCGTTCTCTGGATCGAGGCTCAGCAACGCTGCTGCCACGTTCAGGACCATCTGGCTCGCTGCGCTCTCGCCATGCCAGGGTCCATCTCCGATGCGCCACCTGAGGCTCTCGTCAGATACTCGAGCCCCGGCCTTGTCCTGCCACGGCCATCGCTTCAGCGCGATCTGTGCAAGGTATTCTGAGCGCCGTCGGAGAGCAGCTTGGTCCCATTTGTCTTCGTCCGCGAGGCGGTTTGTGATTCCGATCGGGCTGCCTTTGTAGACCTCACGCTTGGCGTCAAAGGAACCGGCGCCCATTCCGGAGTTGGTGACATCGCCGCTCAAGGTCAGGTTCGCCATCAGGTCCCGGTATTGCCCGTGAACGTCTTCGGCGTCCTCGCCAAGGTCCTGCCTCCACTCGGCCGTGAGCTTGCGCGGCATTACGTGCTCTACGGTCAGACGGTCTCTAGACGGTGCCTCTTCACCATGTTCTTCTTCCATTAACGCACACAAGACCGCAAACGTCGACCGGGTCGCGGCTCCACCATAAGCCTTACGTTGTCGAACCCCTTCGCGGACGTCTTCATCCACAGGGACCCCACGACGGGTATTCCGGAGCTTCCGGATCCGCCCGAGCCAATGCCCGGCATAGTCTTCGTCCTGCTTAGGTCCGGGCCGGTAGGCCAACTTCGTAGCAGTTGTGTTCATCCCAGGGATCGAGCCGTTGGCCAACCAGAGGCGAGTGATCCAGGTTCCTATCCCCTCCAGAACTGCGGCCAACGCGTCATCTGTTGCTCCCGGATGTGTTCCCTGCTCAACGTCATCGAGAAGTCGCAATGTCAGGGGGCGGTGAGTGTGGAGTCCCATTGCACGAAGGTGCCGAAGCGGTCGTTCCACTCTTCGGTTCGGATGGATGCCAGCCGAACCTCTCAGAATGCCGTAGAGCTTCGCCAACCGTGTTAACTCGTGGCAGAGCGCCGGGCGGTCCCGGTCGTGCCCCTCGCGAACGGCCCATCGGCGAAATTCGTCATGGACGCGCCCGATTCCCAGGTTCTTGCCAATGCGCATGCGCAGGAAGTCGCGCAAGAACAGATCTACCGGAACGGTGGTGTGTTCAGCACCGAGGCTCTTCTCCATCTTGATCCAGTAGTTGTCGTGAAGGTCCTGTTGATCCTCATCCTCCAGGCCCATCAGCAGCCAGTTCTTGACTTTCTCGCTTTCTGTCAGTGGGCGACCGGTGGCGTTCAGACTCTCGAAGATCTGCTGTGGGTCGTCTGTGGGACCCAATCCGATACTGACCACCCTGAACCGCTCAATGCCCTCGAGGAGGCTGGACACGTCGTGCTTGTTGACTAACCGGCGCGTGATTCGCCAGGCCTGGGTTACCGCACCGGGGCCGTGAGGGTTGCCCTCGAGTCCCCGACGGTACTCCTCTTCATCGCCGTCCTGAAGCCTTAGCTTGCGGTGCTTCAGCGGACCAACATCGTCGTTGGTCAGCCGTTTGCGGAGGAGGTTGGCGTTCCATTCACCGCTGTTACGGGTGCCCAGGCGATCTGCGATGCAAGCCAGAAGAATGCTTACGGTTGTCAGCCTCTGCTGGCCGTCGATGACGCGATGCGTCGGGACGACTCCAGCCGACGCGGGCTCAGGAAACGTAAGGAGAGCACCTCCGTAGTGGGCCGCTCCTGGTTGGTCGGTTGTGGCGATCGCCAGGAGGTCCTCTACCAAGCGCTCGATATCTTCCGCGCCCCAGCAGTAGCGACGCTGCCACCGCGGTACTACGTATTGAACAGCCCCGTTCAGGAGCTGCAGGAACGGGATGTGATTGGCTTGCATGAGGTCTTAACTCCGGACTGCCGTGAGTTTTCGTACATTACCCCCCACAGAGGGGGGCAGCCTCGACAAGTAAGGACGGACCTCCTAGGGAGGGCTGTTCGGGAGGGCGCCGCCGAAACGCCTGCGGCGGCGCTGGTACTCGACCACGGCGTCGACCAGGTGCTGGGCGCCGAACTCCGGCCACAGCGTTTCGGTGAAGACCAGCTCGGAATAGGCGCTGCCCCAGAGCAGGAAGTTGGATATCCGCATCTCGCCCGAGGTGCGGACGATCAGGTCCGGATCGGGCATGCCGGGAACGTACAGGCGCTCGGCGATGTCTTCCTCAGTGATCTCACCGGGTTCCCGCCGCCCTTCCCACACTTCGGCCGCCAGTGCTTGGACGGCGCGGGCGATCTCCGCCCGTCCCCCGTAGTTGAAGGCCAGCACCAGGCTCAGGCGGCGGTTGGAGGCGGTGCGCTGCTCCGCATCCTGCATCAGCGTCCGGTTGCGATCGGGAATGCGTGGATCGGCCAGGTCACCGGCGAAGCAGATCCGGACCCCCATGTCCGCCAGGGAGTCCAGCCGGCGCAGCAGTATGTCCTCGTTGAACCACATGAGGAACGAGACCTCATCCGGGTGGCGGGTCCAGTTCTCCGTGGAGAACGTGTAGGCGGAGAGCCAGCTCAGGCCGATCTCCAGCGCCCCTTCCACGCAATCGAACAGCACGGTCTCGCCGGCTGCGTGACCGCCGGTGCGTGGCAGGTTGCGGGCCAACGCCCAACGTCCGTTTCCATCCATGATGAGGCCGACGTGGGCGGGGAGCCGGCTCCGGTCGAGACGGCTCAGGTCGAGGCCGGCCGCGCCCACCGCCGATCCCCCGCTCACCGGGGGCCCCGACCGACGCTGAAGGCAAGGCCGCCCAACCCCGACTCGATGTGGTACTCCACGAACCTCCGCACCAGACCCACCGCGTCGGGAGCGAGGTCGCTGTCGGGGGTGGTGAAGCCGGACAGGTCGGCTGCCGCGAGGCGGGCCAGGTGCTCGGTCAGACCCTCCCGCAACCGGAAGGTTCCCCCGGCGTCGCAGCGTTCGCAGATCAGGCCCCCGCCCGCCATGCTGAACCGGCCGAGGCGGTTCCGGGCGCCGCAGGCCGCGCAGTGCTCGAGGGCCGGGGCCTGGCCGATGGCCTGCGACAGCTTGAGCAGGAAGGATGCCAGCAGGTCCATACCGCCGGCCCCCTCCTCCAAGGCGCGAAGCCCCCGCAGGAGAAGTAGGAATGTCCGGTGCGAGGGCTCCTCCTCCACCACCACCTTGCCCACCGCCTCCGCCATGGTGCCGGCCACCATCACCGCGTCGAGGTCCTGGCGGAGCCTGGGGAAGGCCTCGATCACCGCCACCTGGGTCACCGTGGCCAGGTTGCGGCCCTGGTACAGGACCAGATCGACGTGGGTGAGGGGTTCGAGCCGTCCCCCGAACCGGCTCCTGGTCCTCCGGACACCCTTGGCGACCGCCCTCACCTGGCCATGATTGGGGCTGATGATGACCAGGACGCGGTCGGCCTCACCGAACGGGTAGCCGCGCAGGACGATTCCCTGATCGTGGCGGATCGACATTCCTCTCCCCGGATCGCAGCCAGAGCGCGTGTCCGGCGAGGGTACCCGGCCGTCCGCGGATATCCGGTTATGGTGGTCATGTGGCGCTTCTGGACGCATCCGAGAGACAGGCCTTCCTCGAATCCCATCCGGGCTGGGAGATAGAGGATGAGACGATCTCCAGGACCTTCGTCCTCGCCGACTTCGCCTCGGCCATCGGCTTCGTGGCCTCGGTGGGGGTGGTGGCCGAGCGGGCCTTCCACCACCCCGACATCGACCTCCGCTACCGGCGGGTCACCATCTCCCTGACCACCCACGACCAGGGCGGCCTCACCCGCAAGGACACCGATCTGGCCGCCCGGATCGACCGCCTCGCCTCCTGAAACGAACCTCTGCCAACTAGCCGAGCGCGTATAACCTGAACTCGTGAGCAGTGGAAGGCTTCTCGTAGTCGAGGACGACCAGGAGGTCCGCCGGTCGCTGCGCCGAGCCCTCCGATTGGAGGGGTACGAGGTGACCACTGCCAGAGACGGTTTGGCGGGGCTCGAACAGCTGGCCATCCATCCCGCCGACGCCATCATTCTGGACGTCATGATGCCCCGCCTGGACGGGCTGGGGATGGCTCGGCACCTCCGGGCCCTCGGCGACAGCACGCCCATCCTGATGCTCACCGCCCGCCACGACGTCTCGGACCGGGTGGACGGCTTGGACGCCGGCGCCGACGACTACCTGGTGAAGCCGTTCGCCCTGGACGAGCTGCTGGCCAGGATCAGGGCTCTGCTCCGCCGCAGCGGGGCTTCCGACAGCGACGACACCCTCCAACTCGCAGACCTCACCCTCAATCCCGCCACCAGGCAGGTCCACAGAAGTGACCGCGAGGTTCAGCTGACCAAGACCGAGTTCGACCTGCTGGAGCTACTGCTGGTCAACAGCAGGATCGTGCTGTCTCGGGACGTGATCATGGACCGCATCTGGGGCTACTCCTTCGAGACCTCCTCGAACCCCCTGGAGGTCTACATCGGATACGTGCGGCGCAAGCTCGAGGCCGGCGGGGAGCCTCGCCTCGTCCACACCGTGCGGGGGGTCGGATACGTGGCAAGGGAGCCATGAGCCTGCGCTGGCGATGGGCGGTGGGTCTGGGCCTGGTGGCAACCCTCGCCATCGGCCTGATGACGGTGGCAGCCATAGTCTCTGTGGAGCGTCGGCTGCGCGGAGCCATGGACGAGGACCTCCGCGGGCGGGCTACCCAGGTCCACGAGCTGACCGGACGCCTGTTCGAGCAGGGTGAGGAACAGCGCGAGGAAGTGCTGCCCCGGATCGTCAACGACGCCGCCGTCCAGGTCTTCGACGAGGACGGGGCCGTGCTGCTCAGGGTGGGTCCGGCGGGTGTCACCCCGCCCGTCGAGGCCACCGACCTGGAGGTGGTGGCAGGCGCCAGGCCTACCTTCCTCCGGGACGTCCGCATCGGCGACAACCTGTACCGCATGATCACGGTTCGGATACAGCTCCGGGAGACCACTCCGAGCATGGTGGTCGCGGTCCAGATACTGGCCGACCAGTCCCAGCTCGAGAGCAACCTGGCGGCTCTGACCGGGCGACTCCTCTCCATCGGCGCCGTCGGAGTCCTGCTGGTGGCCCTCACCGGCTGGATCATGGCCTCGCGAGCGGTACGCCCGATCAGCGATCTGACCCATGCCGCCGAACACGTCGCCACCACCGAGGACCTGTCCGCCGGGGAACGCCTCGACCTCTCGGCCCCTGCCGAGATCGGACGCCTCGCCACCGCCTTCCGCTCGATGCTCAACTCCCTCCGCGTCTCGCGCCAGGAGCAGCAACGGCTGGTCTCCGACGCCGGGCACGAGTTCCGGACTCCGATCACCGCCCTCAAGACCAACCTGGAGGTTCTCCGGCGCCAGGACCACCGGCTCAGCGAGGAGGAGCAGGACGAGCTGATCGAGGCGGCGCTCCGAGAGTCCAACCAGCTGGCCCAACTCGCCGCCGAGTTGGTGGACCTGACCTCCGATGTACGTCATGCCGCGGAGCCGATCCAGGACGTAGACCTGGGAACGCTGGCGCGGGAGCTCCGCTCGCGCTACGTCCGAGTCCCAGGTAAGGAGGTCACCGTCGCAGGTGGGAGCTCGGTGGTCACCGGACGGCGGACGCAGTTGGAGCGGGCCATGAGCAACCTGGCCGACAACGGGATCAAATGGGCTGAGCGCCGGGTCGAGATCGTGGTCGAAGGGGGAACGTTCACCGTGCGGGACGACGGCCCCGGCATCCCCGCGGAGGATCTGCCGCACGTCTTCCGGCGTTTCTACCGGTCGGCAGAGGCCCGTACGATGCCCGGATCCGGGCTCGGGCTGGCGATAGTGGACCACCTGATCAGCGCCAACGGAGGAACGGTATTCGCGAGAAACTCCGCCGATGGCGGAGCTGAGGTGGGGTTCACCCTGCCTCCGGCGGAGGGAGGCAAGTCCGGAGGCAGGGTGAACTGAGGTTGGCCCTGGTACGGCGGCTTGGCTTCACTCCCGGGGAAGGGGTTGCGGCGAGCCTGCCGGAGTCCCCTCCCCCGTTCTGTCCTTGCGGGCCTCACCGGGCTCTGCGGCCGGCACGATTTCGACATGGGCCAAGGCCACGGCGGCACCGGCAACCAGTACCGCCGCTCCTATGAGTAGGGCTAATCGCATTCCGGGTCCTTCCTGTCGCATCTGTCGGGATCAACATGGAGCCCCGGTCTGTGATTTCCCTGAGAGGAACCTGAGAAAACCCTGAGAATCTCCCTCTCCCGACCGAGCCGGATGCGGCACCCGCGAGTACGTGGACCGGTTCCACCACCGGAGACCCTCGAGACCCCATCGGGCACCTGCCACCGGTGTACCGAGGCCAACTACCATCCTGAGCACGCCCCGGCACCACTGGCGGGACTCAGGCAATCACTCTCCGGCAGATCTTGGCGCGGTTCACCCGGGACGGCCACGTACGCTGAACCACCGCGACCACGGCCAACAGTCGACGACCCACAAGGAGGGTGGAGCGGCTGAGCGCTCCCGTGACGGTGGCACGATCACGCCAAGACACGCGCAGAGAGTTAACCCGATGATCCGACAGAACCCGCTATTCGACCAGCCTCTCGAGTCCAACGATCCCTTCGGGCTCTCCAAGCTGTCGCTGAGGCGCTACTCGGTCCAGTACCTGCTCATGGTGCTCGTCGTCATAGGCCTTCTGGTAGCCACCAATGTCCAGGCTGCCCTGCACGGCAACCTCACATTGAGGATCCTGGCCGGAACGATGCTCGGCGTGACGCTCGCGAAGACCGTCTTCCTCATCTACGTCGGCAGCCGGACCATCGCCGTCGAAGCCTGGATCCGGCGCCTGGGAATGGGTGACTTCGAGTACAGGATCGAACCCAGGGGCCGCGACGAGGTCTCGAAGTCCTGCGAGGCCCTCGAGACGCTCCGGCAGAGTTCCATCCGGGCGATGCAGTTGGACCTCGTGCAAGAGCTCTCAGATGAGCTGCGGGAGAAGAACCTCGCTCTGGAAGACACCCTCGACGAGTTGAAGAGCGCCCAGGACCGGATCATCAGCCAGCAGAAGCTGGCCGAGTTGGGAGAACTGTCCGCCGGTGTAGCCCACGAGATCCGCAACCCGCTCCAGTTCATACGGAACTTCGCGAGCTCCTCCCGGATCATGGCGCACGAGGTCGGGGAGATGTCGAGACGGCCCGAGATCGAAGATCCCGACGAAATGGACCACTTGACCGGCGCCATCGGCGAGAACATGGAACGGATCGTCTCTCACACGGACAGGGCGGACCGGATCATCGCCGACATGCTGGCCATGGGACGTAGGAGCACCGGGACCTTCGGTTCTGTCGATCTGAACAGGCTCATAGCGGAACAGGCCCGCCTAGCCCATCAGGCGGTACAGGCCCAGATCCCAGGCTTCGACGCCAATGTCCGCCTCGACCTCGATCCGGACCTGGGACCGGTTCTCGGGGTGGAGGAGGACCTGGCGCGCCTCTTCGCCAATCTGGTGACCAACGCCTGCCACGCCATGGCGGAACGGGCCGCCGCCTCGGGTGACGGGTTCGAGCCCGAACTGGGCATCGAGACCCGGCGGACCCCGGATGGCGCGTCCATCCGGGTCCGGGACAACGGCATGGGCATGACCACGGAGGTCATGTCAAGGATCTTCAACCCCTTCTTCACCACCAAGGCGGGTAGCAGGCACACGGGACTGGGAATGACCTTGTCCCACGACATCGTCCGGGAGCACGGAGGGGAAATCACACCGGTCTCCGAACCCGGGGAGTACACGATCATGACGGTGCGACTGCCCCGGAGCCCGGAGAACCAGGAGTCCCCGGCCGGGTCCACTCCGTCCCTGTCGCGCCACCTCCAGGATGGGGACTAGCGGCCGGCAGACCCTCGATCCCTTGCGACCCTCGTCTAGAGGTCGAAGGGCGTGTCCGTGAAGAAGTCGCTCACCCTGGGGGTGCTGCTCGGGGCCTTGGGAGCGGCGATGCCCAGGCGGGACCGCACCGCCCTGTAACCGCCGTCCTCCAGCTCGTCCGCGAGCTCCGGCCCTCCGGAGTCGACGATGGCGCCGTCCATCATGATG
>JAPPGV010000073.1 GCA_028821235.1 bacterium | reverse complement strand
GCCCCGATACTCACACACCAGAGCCACCCAACAAGGTAAAGGAGGGCCCGGCGCGATGCGCCGCTTTTCGCGAGTTCCGGAACTTTGGGCAGTGGACGCCACATATGACGCCCTGAACCTCAGGTTTAGGGCACCGCACGTGACGCCCTGATCCTGAGGTTCGCTGACAAGCGACGGAGACAGGCTCGTCTAGCTGCTACACGACCCGGCCGTCAGCCGTTTCGACCATCAGGGTGAAGGGTCCGTTGTTGCGGAGGTCCACCTCCATCATCGCTCCGAAGCGTCCCGTCTCTACCTCCACTCCGAGGGCCCTCACCGCCTCCACGAACTCTTCGACCAGCTGCTCGGCCTGCTCGGGCCGGGCCGCCTCGGTGAAGCTGGGGCGCCTGCCGCGGCGGACATCGGCATACAGCGTGAACTGGCTCACCACCAGCATGGCGCCCCCCACGTCGATGAGGGACCGGTTGAACCGTCCGTCCTCATCCGGGAAGATGCGCAGCCCGACGACCTTGCGGGCCAGCGCCTCGGCGTCGGCGCCGGTGTCGGCCCGGCCGGCGCCCACCAGGGCCAGCATCCCGGCCCCGATCCGCCCGATCACCTCGCCGCCGACCGACACCGAGGCGTGATCCACCCGCTGGACGAGCGCCTTCATCGGGGCCCCTCCCCCGGGTCGCGGTCCGCTGTGATCGACAGGGCCACGTCGAAGACGGCCTCGTTGGCGGCGTCCAGCCGCTCTTGCTGCGCGTCGGTGAGCGGGTCGAGGAAACTCCGGTCCTGGTCCAACTGATCCCACACCACCAGCAGCGCGGTGGCGGCGAAACCGAAATGCCGCGCCACCGCATAGAGGGTGGCCGCTTCCATGTCCACCGATCCGTAGCCGCGGTCCCGCCAATCAGCCACCATCTCCCCGCTCTGAGCGAAGATCGACACCCACGACAGGTGTAGGGAGTCCGCCGCCCTGATCTCCCTCTCCATCAGCCGGCGACGGCCCAGCGCGGCAAGGCCGGGATCGGCTTCGACAGTGTCGGAGGCCCCGTAGAGATGCGCCACGCCCTCCCCGGCCACCGCCACCGACGGCACCACCACGTCGCCGGTGGACAGCCCGGCGTGAAGGGCGCCGCAGGTTCCGATCATCACCATGCGCGGCGTCCCCAGCACCCCGAACAGATGGGCCGGCTCCACGGCGCGGGGCGCCCCGTACACGCAGGAGTAGACCACCGGTCTCCCCCGCCGGTAACCGAGGAACATGTCGGGGAAGGCCAGCTCGCGCACGTCCTCCAGCCGGCTGAGCCGCCAGGCGGTGCGCTGCTCCCTCCACCAGGAGCCCTCCAGGATCACGGCATGGGGGATGTCGTCCTCCGTGATACCGAGCGCAGCCATCCACTCGTCACGACCGAGGTCCATCACCGCCCTATGCCGGGCCATCGGAAGCTCCTTCCCGCAACTGCCGAGCTCGCGCCATCGCGTACCAGCCGTAGGACCACAGGGCGCCCACGAGCACCGATCCGGCCAGGAACAGGAAGGCGATGTCCCAATCGTCCTGACCGACCAGCCTGCCCATCAACGGCGACCCCGCCCCGCCCCCGAGGTTAAATGCCAGGGCGAACATCCCCGAGGTCAGGCTCACCGCCCCCGGGGAGCCGACCCGGGGATACAGTCCCAGCACCACGGATGACGAGGCCCCGACCAGGGCCGTGGCCGCGGCCACCGCCGCGAAGCCGCTCCCGATGCCGGCAGCCCCGGAAACCGTCGCCAGCGCCGCGGCGGTCAGCAGGAGGACGGTCCCGCCCCTCACGATCGCCGCGGGCCCGTGCGGGATCCGTAGGAACCAGCGGCCCAGCGCGATCGTCACGACGATGGAGACGGCCGGCATGGCCGACGACAGGAGCCCGGCCCGGCCCACCGACACGCCGTGTACGTCCACGAAGTAGGTCGGGGTCCACACGATGAGGGCCACGTAGGCCACCCCCAAGGCCGCCGCCGGCGGGAGCAGCCGGATGGCCGCTGCGACCGACCCGGCGGCCCGATCGGCCGGTGAGGCCTCGGGGACCCGGTCCCGCACCCCGATCCACCAGACCACACCGATCGGTACGAGTACCAGGAAAGCAGCCAGGAACACCGCGTCCACGCCGCCCCGTTCGATGATGAGCCCGCCGACCGCGAAGGTGAGGGCCGTGCCGGCCACGAAGCACGATCCGAACGAGGCGATCACCCGAGCCGACCGGCCTGCCTCCACCCACCGACCCAGCGCGCCCGCCAGAGGGGTCCAACCCATGGCCTGGAACACCCCGTTGGCCGACCAGATCACCAGCGCCCACCGGAAGTCCCCGGATCCGAGCACGAACGCCGCGTTGAGGAGCCCGCTCCCGACCAGCCCGAGACCCACCAGCATCCGGGCCCCGAAGCGATCCGCCAGGCGGCCCACCGGAACCGCCGACAGCGAGTAGACCCAGAAGAATCCGGCCGCCAGCGCCCCGATCTCGGTGGCGGACAGGCCCGCCTCTTCCTCGAGCCGGGGCACGGCCACCGAGAAGTTGA
This sequence comes from bacterium, assembly GCA_028821235.1. Taxonomy (NCBI): domain Bacteria; species bacterium. Next base: position 15,792 of record JAPPGV010000073.1, on the reverse strand, counting down.
CCCTCCCCAGGTAGTAGAGGGCGTAGACAGACCATCCCGATGCGACCAGCGCCCAACGGGTCGCGGCCGGGGTGGGGAGCAACCGGCCGCCTACTCGTGGGCGGCGGCCGGCCCGATCACCCAGATCTTGTTGGAGTCGAACGTGACCGGCACCTCGTCCCCGTCGTTGAACATCTTCACCTGCCCGGGGTCCGTGACCGCCTCCACCTCGATGTCGCCCAGCGTGACCCGGAACCGGGCATACCGCCCTACATAGACGTGCGACCTGATCCGTCCCATCACCGAGTTGCCCCCGGCGGCGCCCAGCGTCACCGCCTCGGGGCGGATGCTGAGCACCGCATCACCGCCGTCCACCGCCGACCGCGGCGCCCGGAACCGGCCGATCGAGGTGGTTATCTCTCCCCCCTCGTAATGGCCCGGAATGAAGTTGGTGCCGCCGAAGAACTTGGCTATCTCGACGCTCTGCGGCGACTCGAAGAAGGCGTCCGGCACGTCGAACTGCTGGAGCCGCCCGTCGAACAGCAGGGCGATCCGGTCGGCCAGCACCACCGCCTCCTCCTGGTCGTGGGTGACGAAGACGGTGGTGATCCCCATCTCGGTCTGGATGCGCCGGATGAGCTCCCGCATCTCGTCCCGGAGATGGGCGTCGAGGTTGCTGAGGGGCTCGTCCAGCAACAGGACGTTCGGTTGGACGATCAGCGCCCTGGCCAGGGCGATCCGTTGCTGCTGGCCGCCGGAGAGCTGCCGGGGCTTGCGGTCTTCGAAACCGGGCAGCTGCACCAGGTCCAGCATGTCGGTAACCCGCGTCCGGATCTCCTTGCGGTCCACCTTTCGCATCTTGAGACCGAAGCCGATGTTCTCGGCGATGGTCATGTACGGGAACAGCAGGTAGTTCTGGAACACCATCACCGCTCCCCGGTCCTCGGGAGGGATGCTCAGGATGGAGTCGCCGTCGAAGCTGATGTCGCCCGAGGTGGGCCGGAGCAGCCCGGCGATCATCTTCATGGTGGTGGTCTTGCCGCATCCGGACGGCCCGAGAAGGGCGGTGAGCTTGCCGGACTCGATCTCCAGATCGAGCTGATCCACCGCCGGGGGCGATTTCTCGTCGAAAATCTTGGTCAGCCCGCTGAGGGTTACCTGGGTCATATGTTTCCGATACCTCCTACGGCGGCGTTGTCACCGGACAGGTAGCGCGAGCTCAGCAGCAGGACGATCACCGCCGGCAGGATGAAGACCACGCTCAGGGCACCGGCGATGGCCGGGTCCGAGCGAACGAATCCGAACAGCAGTAGCGGCAGGGTCTGCACCTGCCCGCCTCCGATGAGCAGCGTCAGCACGTACTGGCTCCACGAGATTATGAACGCGAACAGTGCTCCCACCACCACGCCCGGGAAGATGGCCGGCAAGGTGATGAGGCGTTGGGTGGCCCAGCGGCTCGCCCCGAGAGAGCGCGCCTGGAGCTCGAAGTCGGTGTCGTAATTGGCGAACACTCCCGACATGACCAGCGTCATGTACGGGAGGGTGGGCACCAGGTGGACAAGGATGACACCCGGGATGCTGTTGGACAGGCCGGCCCGGATGAACAGCACGTGGATACCGAGCACCACGGCCAGTCCCGGGACGATTATCGGGGCCAGGATCATCCATTCCACCAGCCGCTTGCCCCGGAACTCGTACAGGCCCAGCGCCCGGCCGGCCGGGACGCCAAACAGGATGGACAGGGCCGTAACCACCAGCGCGATCAGGGCCGTGTTCCACGCCACGCCCAGCACATCGTTGTGGGGTGTGATCACCTCCGTCCAGGCGCGGGCGCTGTATTCGGTGGGGAGGATGGCCGGATAGAACCAACGGAAGCTGATCGACCAGACGAAAAGGGGAACGATGGGCGCCACGAGGAAAGCCAGCAGGCCGGTGATCCCCACCCATCGACCGGTGATCCGCCAGCTGAAGCGACGATCCTTCTCCTCCGCCGCAACGCCACCTGCTCCGGCAGCGGTCGCTTCGACTCGAGTATCCGCCATGCCCTAGCTCCGCACGTACCGGCGTGACACCTTCATGTACGCCAGGATCATCAGGCTGCTCATCACCGCGATGACCATCGCCATCGCCATGGCCTGCGGTCGGGCCGCCAGGTCGACATCGGTGTAGCTCTCGAAGGCCAGCACCGGCAGGGCCTTGGGGAAGGTGGAGCCCAGCAACCACGGGATCTCGAAGGCGCCGAAGGTGAAGGCGAAGACGATCACCGAGGCGGACACCACGCCGGGCATGATCAGCGGCAGGGTCACGTTGCGGAAGGCCTGCCACCGGTTGGCGCCCAGCGAGCGGGCCACCGACTCGTAGTCCTCCCCCACCGAGAGCAGGATCGCGAGCACTATCACCCCGATGAACGGGATCTCCTTCCACACGTACTGGATGATGATGCCGATCGCCCAGGGATCGTTGACCATCGCTGGGAAGCCCGCCGGGGTGTCGATGATGCCGGCCCCGGTGGCCAGACGGGAGACGAGACCGCTACCCGAGAACAGGTAGAGCACCCCCACCGCCCCCACCAGGTGGGGGATGGTGAGGTTGAGGGAGAAGATGAACTGGACGAAGCGCTTCCCCCGGAACGCAGGCCGGAGAAGCATCGCCGAAGCCACCGCCAGGATGCTGGCGATAAAGGTGGAGGTGAAGGCGATGTGGAAGGTGAGGATGAAGCTCCGGATGAACCCGGTGTCGGTGAAGATTATTGAGTAGGCGTCGAAGTTGAAGTCGTTGAGGCCGATCAACGGGAAGTAGCCCAGGCTACGCAGGAAGCCGGTGATCAAACCCCCCATGAACAGGAGCAGGATCACGAGGATGGCCGGCGCGAGCAGCACGGTGATCGTAAGGCGCCGCCCAGCCTTCTCCGAGAGCCCGGTCCCCGTGAACCGAGGTGTCCTAACCGCCACGTTCAATCCTTCTGCGTGTCATATGAACCAGATCGCCGGGCGCCCCGCCAACGACAAGTCGTGGGATGAGACGTGTACCGGCGTGTGAAGGGCCGGGGTCATAGGCCCGATGAAGACCTTGCCCCCGGCCCTTCCCATGATCGGGTTGTCTAGTTCTGGGCTACGTTCTGGACCCAGCCTTCCTCGATGGCCGGTACCCAGTCACCGAGAAGTTCGCCCAACGAGCGGATCAAGCCCGGATCGACCACCGACGGGTGGCGGGGAACATCCGCGAAGTGCGACTGCGCCGCCGAGTTCAGCACGTTGATCTGGCCCCAGACGTCGGGATACGCCTTCTCCAGCTGACCATCGATGCTCAGCAACAGGTCGGCCACCACCAACGCCGCCGCCTTGTTGGGCGAGTTGTAGGGGATGGTCACGAAGTTGGTGTTGCCGATCTGGCCGCTGTCCAAGCCGTACGTGCGGGTCGACTCGGGGAACAGGCCGCTATCCACGTTGGAACCGGCCGCTGCCGGGCCGTAGGCCAGGAAGTGGCTGACCTCCTGGTTGGCGTACAACTGATGGAGAGCAGGCAGGTCCACCGGATAGGTCTCGCCACCGCGCCACAGGCAGGGCTCGACCGCGTTCAGGGTCGCCCATGTAGCCGACGCCACCTGGTCGTAGATCGCCTGGTCGAACGGGATACCGACCATGTCGGCGTGCCCGCCGGGCAGGATCTTGTCCGCCTCGTTGTAGAACACGTGGCGCACGAACACGCTGCCGGTGAAGTCCGGCGGGGCCGGGTAGGTGAAGGTTCCCGGACTCTCGCAAGCCTGGGCCAGCAGGGCGTCCATGTCGGCCGGGGGATTGGGCACGAGGGCGCTGTTGTAGAACACGGCCGACTGGGCCTGGTTCCACGGAACCTCGCACTCGTCCACAGGGGTACCGAAGTCGAAGGCGATCGGTCCTGCTTGCTGGTCCACGTTGGCCATGCTGGGCATGATGTCCCAGTAGCCGCAGAACAGCAGACCGGCGTTCTTCATCGTCTTGAAGTTCTCGCCGTTGATCCAGATCATGTCGATCGAACCGCTGGCGTACTCACCGGCCTCGGTCTCGCTGATCACCGTGTCCACCGCGTTGACAGTATCGGTGATGCGCACCTGGTTCAGGTCGATCCCGTAGCGCTCCATGGCCTGTTCCTTGACCCAGCCGTTGATGTAGCCGTTGATGACCGCGCTACCGCCCCACATGAACCAGTTGAGCCTGGTGCCGTTGGCGGCTGCCACGATCTCGTCCCACGACATGCCTGCCAGTTCGGAGTCATTCAGGTCCAGGAGGCCTGGCCCGGAGGGTCCCATCGGCTCGGCCTCGACCGGAACCTCGACCTCGACCTCGACCGTCTCGGTCACGATCGACGTGACCACGACTTCCTCCGTGACCACGACTTCTTCGGTGACCACGACTTCCTCGGTCACTACCTCCGTGACCACGACTTCTACCTGCTCGGTCACGATCGACGTGACCACCACCGTCTCGGGCGTCGCCTCCTCGCTGCCGCAGGCGGCGGCAACCAGGGCCACGACCGAGAGAAACGCCGCGAGGCGTAGCAGTCCCTTGCTTCTTGTAGTCCCGCGCATTTGCCGGCTTCCCTCCTTGTTTGTCATGTTCCTCCGGACCGATCACCCACCGGTCATCCCTGCTCGGGAACGGCGGTCGGTCGACCCGGCCTCCTATTCTACGCTCTTGCGCCCCTGCGTGCCCCCTCCAGCGCCAGCAACCTGCCCCCGGCAATCCTTGCTGACTTGAGGTCAGTTGGAGGGAACGCGCCCGAGCACCTCGTACAGTTTCCGTTCCGCCGACCTCATCTCGTGGGCCATGTTCAACTCCCTGACCCGGTCGAACTCGGGGAACCCCGCCCGCTGCTCGGCCGCCCACTCCCGGGCGAACGAACCGTCCTGGATGTGGGAGATGATCTCTCTGAGACGAGACCTCTCGGCTTCCTCCTGCTCGGGAGAGAGCCGGGCGGTCACTTCCTGCCCGTACTGGCTGGTACGGGAATGTAGCGTGATCTGGTCCCAGAGCCCAATGTCGCGATAGGCCTTGGCGGTCTCGATCCCCTCACCCGAGGCGTAGAACTCCAGCATCGCCACTTCGGGGCTGCAACCGGCCTCCACCAGGACCTCGCAGTAACGCCGTACCGCGTAGAGATATCCCACCTGCTCGGCGAACAGGTCCACGGTCGCCTCCTCGAGAAAGCTGGATTCGATCACGCCCATCCGGGTGGATCCGATCCCCTCGCAGAGGGCCAGCATCCGGGCGAAGGCTGTGCCGCTGGCGTCTTGATGGACTGCGATCAGGCTCGGGAACCCCTCACCGCTCAGGTACGTGTCCCGTACCCCTGCTCCGATCATGCGGGGAGCGATCAGCACCACGTCCACGTCGGCCGGAGGCGCGATCAGGTCGAAGGCGATGTTGTAGCCGCTGGCGAACACCACCATGTCACCCGCCGAGAGATTGGGGCCGATGTCCCGCTCGAACACCTGGGGCATGACCTCGTCGGGCACCAGGAGGAAGGTGATGTCGGACCGTTCCACCGCCTCGCCCACCGGCAGCGCCTCGAAGCCGTCCTGGATGGCCGCCTCGTAGGACTCGTCCCGGCGGCTCCCCACGATGACGCTCAGGCCGCTGTCCCGCATGTTGAGGGCCTGGGAGCGGCCCTGGTTGCCATACCCGATGATGCAGACGGTCTGGCCGGCCAGATGGCGCAGGTCGGAATCGTCCTCGAAATACATCGTGGCCATCAGCCGTTCCCTCCCCCCGGACCGGCCACGTCGATCATCACCTTGACGGCGCCGGAGGACACGCTGAGGGCGGTATCCATCGCCTCGGAGGTCCGTTCCAGGGGGAAGCGGTGGCTGACGAGCCGCGTCCCGTCGATCCGGCCCGATGCCAGGAGGGATATGGCCTCGGGGAAGGCGTCACGACCGAGGTAGACGGGTATGACGGTCGCCTCCATGGACTGGGCCAGCAGCAGGTTGAACGGGATCCGCTCCTCGGTGTTCACCCCCACCGCCACCACCCGCCCGCCGGGCCGCACCAGGCGCAGGGCGGTCTCGAGGGTGCGCGGGCTGCCCACCGCTTCGAAGACGACATCCGCGCCCGGGCGTTCGGTCCGTTCGAGGATCTCCTCGGGCTCCAGCCCGCCGACGTTCACCGTGGTGGTAGCCCCCATGTCCGCTGCCAGCGCCAGCCGCCCGTCATCAAGATCGGTGGAATGCACGGCGCCGGCGCCGTAGGCCAGGGCCACCGCCAGGATCAGCAGGCCGATCGGGCCCGCCCCGATGATCAGCACCGTCTCGCCCGGTCGCACCTCGCCCCGCCTCACCGAGTGGACCGCTATGGAGGTCGGTTCCACGAGGGCGCCGAGGGCGAAGTCCATCCCCTCCGGGAGCGAGTGGGCGCCGCGCGCCGGCACCGCCACCAGGTCCTGGAGGGCGCCGTCGGTGTGGGGCGACCCGGTGAACCGCATGCGGGGACAGAGGTTGTAAACGCCCCGCCGGCACGCGTCGCAGGCCTCGCACGGCACGATGGGCTCGACCGCGATGTGATCGCCGACCCGGGTGTTCCCCACTCCCGCACCGAGTTCCGTAACGATGCCGGCGAACTCGTGACCCAGCACGTGCGGGCGCCGGACCCGCCAGGTGCCGATCCGCCCGTCCTTGTAGTAGTGGAGATCGGAGCCGCAGATACCCACCAGCCGGGGCGCCACCAGCACCTGCCCCGGACCCGGGGACGGCGCAGGCCGCTCCCTGATCTCGATACCGCCCTCGGGAAGCAGGCAGGCTGCTCTCATACGTCCTCGCCTCCTCGCTCCGCTTGCCCGGTCACCGCGACGCCAGGATGCGGTCCTGGTCGTCGAGCTTGACGATCAGATCGTGGTAGACGGCGTCCCGGTCGATGCCCACCGCCTCCAGCATCAGCGGCCCGTCGGGTCGGGCCTGCCAGACCAGGTCGTCGTCGAGGTGGGGGGTCCTCGTGGTCCGCGTCGGCACCCAACTGCGGTCGATCAACCAGGCGATGTTGATCAGGTCCCAGACCACCCAGGACTGCCCGGGGAATGGCTTGACGCCGCGCTGGATCCAGATGGGATTGTGGACGTAGAGGTGGTAGAGGTAGTCGCCGATCTCGCCCTTGCCCTTGATCCAGGCCTCCGCCTCGGGATGCGAGAAGTTCAGCTGGGCGCCGATGTGGTAGCCGGGCAGGTAGACCAGCGGCACGCCCGACGAGAAGAGCAGCCGGGAGGCATGGCGGTCCTGCACCAGGTTCAGGGAGGGGGTGTTGTCGAGGTCGACCCAGGTGGGATACCCGGAGGTCCAGTTGACCACCATGCGGGAGGCGATCTCGGGCGCCATCAGCAATGCCGAGGTGACGTTGGTGACGCATCCGATGGCCACCACATGCAGCACCCGCTCGTCATCGGCCAGCGCCGCCTCGATGATGCGGTGGGCGCCCTCGCTCTCGACCGGGACATCAGGCGCCGGCATGTAGCGGTCCGAGCCGCGGAACACCAGACCGTCACCCGGGATCCCCAGCTTGCCGAGCACGCGGTGGATCTCCTCGTATGACTCCTCCATGCCCTCGGCCGGACCCACCAGTTGGAGGTCGTCGGGCTCGATTCCCTGAGCGATCAGGTGGCGAACCCATCCCTCGTACTTGTTCTCCACCGCCCCGGTGGTGGTGCCGGCCCGCAGGGCCTCCAACTCGGCCACCAACTCCTCCCGCATGTGGAGATGGCCGAAAGGCTCGGCCACGATCGCCTCCACCTCGAGGCGGTCGGGCGACAGCAACGCCCAGGCCAGGGCGAACTGGTCATCGATCTCGTTGGCGGTGTCGGTATCGATGAGAACCCGGGCCGGCCCCGGGCGGTCGGCGAACATCTCTAGCCGCCGCTCGTCGCTGACGGTAGGGAACAAAGTCATCAGGCACCTTCCACGGGCGAACCAGCCCTAGAGGCTGGACGACCCACAATCTACACCCGGTGCGAGAACCCCGATTCCGGACCGACGGCCTTGGGGACGATCCGTCATCCGACGGTGGTGGATCAGGCCATCAGGCCGGAGGCGACCAGAGGGTGCTGATCGGGCGCAGGTGGAGGCGGTCGCCGACGGTCAAGGAGTGGGGCCCGGTGTGGAACAGGATTCCGGCTCGGAAGGTTCCGGGGGCCGTGGTGTCGAGTTGGTCCCTGAGCCACCGGACGTGGCGCAGGTGTCCCTTGGTCGGGGATCGGGTGGCTTTGATCTCGATGGCGACCAGGGCGCCGTCGGGGCGCTCCATTATCAGGTCGATCTCGCGCTTCTGCCGGTCGCGATAGTGAAACGTGGACACCCGGGTGCCCGACGCGGAAAGTTGCCGGGAGACCTCGTTGACAGTGAAGGTCTCTATGAGCGGACCGGCCAATAGCGAGGTCGGCTTGGCGAGCATGGCCGGTCCGGCGCCGAGAAGGTGGGTGGCCAATCCGGTGTCGGAGAAGTGGATCTTGGGACGCCGTACCGCGCGTGACCTGAAGTTGGGAGACCAGGCCGGGAGTTCGTGAACCAGAAAGACGGTCCGTAACCACTCCAGGTAGGAGACGGCGGTGCTGCGATCGAGGCCGAGCCTCCCCGCTGTGGCCGTGACATTCAGTTCGGACGCAGTGGCCGCCGCCATCCATCTCAGCAGGCGAGGAACGGCGGCCTTGCGCCGGATGTCCGCCAAGGCGTAGATGTCACGGAGCGTCACCGTCTCTACATAGCTGTCGAACCAGGCGTGCCGGATCGACGGCTCCAAGGCCGCGACCTCCGGGTATCCACCCCGGCAAAGCCTCTCCAGGTAGGAGAGACGCTCCTCGGGTTGACCCCGGCCTATGCTCGAAGGAGTGGTGAACCACCCCTCCACCGGCGTCACGGGCCGGCCGAGCCGCTCCGCCTCCGAGAACGGCCAAAGACGCAGGATGCGCACCCGCCCTGCCAGGGACTCGCTGATTACGGGAACGGTCAGGAAGTTGGTGGAGCCGGTCAGCAGGATCCGGCCGGGTGTCGGGTCGGAATCAACGACCCGCTTTATTGCCCTGACCAGGCGGTCACCTCCTAGCTGGACCTCGTCCACGGTCAGCAATCCGGGTTGCTCGACCAGGAAGGTGAGGGGATCGTCGAGTGCGGCCTCCCTGGTCGCGTCGTCGTCGAGCGTCGTGTAGGTGCCCCCGCGCTGTACGGTGACGGACCGGGCCAGTGTCGTTTTCCCGGACTGGCGTGCGCCATGCAGCACGACAACCCGGAAGTGGTCCAGGGCCTCATGGAGGGGTTGGAGTAGGTGGCGTCTGATCAGCATCTGGCCAGTAGAATAATCTACGGAATGTCACTTAGCTAACCGACAAAATGACACGCCCAAATCCGTGGTTCCGCACCTTGTCTCTCCGGCAGATTCGCGAGAACCGCCGGCGCGTTCACCGAGGAGGAACTCGCCCGAGCCCGTGCCTCCATGTACGGCGAATGACCCTCGTCCTCGACGCGGACACCAGACTGTCGCAGCAGACCGCGGTCCCGTAGACCGGCCGATCGGTGCGGGCCGGCCGCCACCGGGCCTTCGAATTGGGGATGGGGATTCGATCCACTAAACCGGTCGGGCATCTCCACTGAAGGTCCGTACGAATGCCTGCCGATCCCCTATCCGACGCCGTCAAGCCTGCCCGGCGGTTCCTCGGCTGGCGGATCGCCGGGCTGGCCGTCATCACGGGCGCCATGACCGGCCCCGGCCAGACCATCGGCGTGTCGGTGTCGATCGACCCGTTGATCGCCGAGCTGGGGCTGAGCCGGCCCCAAGTGTCGGCCGCCTACCTGATCGGCACCCTGGCGGGCGGCGCCGCCCTGCTGCCGGTGGGCAGCTGGATCGACCGGGTCGGTACCCGCCGCGCCATGAGGTGGGTCGGGGCGGCGTTCGGTCTGGGCCTGGTCGTCATGGCGGGCGTCCAGGGCTTCGTGACCCTGGCGATCGGCTTCACCCTCATCCGCTGGCTCGGCCAGGGCGCCCTGACATTGGTGAGCTCGCTGTCCATAACCCACTGGTTCGAACGCCGGCGCGGCCGGGTCTTCGGGGTGACCTCACCCACCATCAGCGGCCTGATGAGCCTCACCCCGCTGATACTGGGACTGGCCGTGGCGGCCTACGGCGTCCGGGTCGCCTGGCTGCTGGCGGCGGCCGCCGTCTGGCTGGTGGTCATACCCATCGGGCACTTCGGCATCGTCGACCGCCCGTCGGATGTCGGCCAGCGTCCCGACGGCTACAAGCGGCCGCCCTCCACGGCGCGCGCGGCCGCCCCGACCGCCCGCACTCCCGCCACGCGCGGCCAGGCCATCACCCAACGCCGGTTCGTCCTCATGGCGTGCGTCATCGCCACGTCCTCCATGGTGGCCACCGGGTTCAACTTCCACCAGATCTCGATCCTTACCGGAGCCGGCCTGTCCACGACCCAGGCCGCGGCGATGTTCGTACCCCAGGTCACGGGCATGATCGCCGCCGGCCTGGCGATGGGAGCCCTGGCCGACCGGCTCCCCACCCGGGTGCTGCTGGCTGCCGCGATGCTCCTCCTCATTTGCGCCCTGGCGATGGTGGGGCGCCTCGAGCCGGGCTGGCAGGCGTTTGCCTACACGATGCTCCTCGGCGCCGGCGGCGGGGCACACTTCCCGCTCGTGCCCACGGTCCTGCCCCGCTGGTTCGGCCTCGCCAACATCGGCGGTATCCAGGGCGTCTCCATGCTGGTCACCGTGACGGCTTCAGCCGCCGGACCGGTGACCGTGGCGCTGCTCGCCGCCGGCACCGGGGGATACGCGGCCGCGGCCTGGTGGCTCACCGCCATCCCGCTCGCCACCGGCTTGGGCGCTCTCTGGATCACCGAGCCGACGTGACATAGCACGAGGCCCGCAGGCGGGTCACCGACTCCCCCGATCGTGAGCCGCCAGCCCATGCCCGGGTACACTCCGATCCGGCGGCGGGGTCGCCCCATGCCTGGCCGGGCGCGGTCCCGGCGCGGTCCTGGTCTCGTTTGGAGGTCGTGCCATGATCCTGTTCGACAACTGCCGGTTCCTGATCGCCACGCCCGACCCTGACGGCATCATCGAGGACGGATGGGTGCTGGTCGACGGACCGCTCATCCACTCGGTGGGAGGCCCCGAGGACTCGCCGAAGGACGAGGTCGCCAGGCGCGGCGGCGAGGTGGTGGACTGCGGCGACAGGCTGGTGATGCCGGGGTTGATCGACAGCCACAACCATCTGGCCAACTACGCCTTCAACCTGCTTCCGGGCATCGACCCGTCCTCGCTCGAATTCAGCGGCATCTCGGAGTGCCTCGAGAAGTTCATCTGGCCCGCCTACACGTGGGCATCGGACGAGAGCACCTACGACATGACCCTGGTGGCCATGTGCAACGCCATCAAGCACGGCACCACCACCATCACCAGCGCCTTCCCGTTCCCGCACGGGTCGTTTCGCGCCGGCGTCGACTCGGGGATGAGGCTCATCATGCATCCCCAGACCGTCAGCAACGTGATCCTCGGGGACGGGCTCGACGATGACGGATACCTCGCCCTGACCGAGGAGGTGATCCGGAACTACCACAACGCCGAGGACGGGCGGATCCAGGTGGCGGTCCACCCCCACACCACGTACTCGTGCTCGGAACGGTTGCTGCTCGGGTGCATGGAGTTGGCCGAGCGCTACGACGTGGGGTTCGCCACCCATCTGCTCGAGAGCGTCGAGGATCGCCACCTGTCGGACGCCCAGTTCGCCGCCTGGGGCGGCATTGTCGGCTACCTCCAGGCAAAGGGCCTGCTCCAGGAACGCACGCTGTTCTTCCATTGCGACCAGGTGAACCGGGAGGAGGCGGAGATTTTCGCCGAGGCGGGGGTCGCCATCTCGCACAACCCGCAGTCCAACGCCACCTACCACGGCTCGGTTGCGGATGTCCCCGCCCTCCGGGCGGCCGGCGTCACCCTCGGCCTCGGCACGGACATGCCGGCCGGCAACCTGTTCGACAACATCTACACGGCCTACCTCGTCAACGCCATCATCCCGCCGGACCAGGAGAAGCAGTTCGAGCCCTGGGTGCCCATCGAGCTGGCCACGATCGGGAGCGCCCGGGCCCAGCGGCTCGGGGACCGGATCGGGACCATCGAGGCCGGCAAACGAGCCGACATCATCACGGTGGACCTGCACCGGAACACCACCCTCTACCCCCTCAACGCCGGGAACCTCCTCTACTGGATCGTCACCAAGTGCGCGGGAACCCTGGTCGAGGACACGATGGTCGACGGGAGGTTCCTGCTGCGCGGCGGCGAGTTCACCTTCCTGGACGAGGAGGCCATCATCGCCCGTTCCGACGAGTGGATGACCAGGTTCGAGTCGTGGTACCGGGCCCGCAAGGCGGCCGGTGAACCGGTCACCGTGAGGAAGTACCCGGACTACGAGAGCCGGTAGCCTCGAAGTGGTCGCCCACCCCGGCCGATGCGCCCGGAGCCGTTTCTGGCCTTGTCTGCGCCAGGCGGTAACATCATGGGGGCAGCCGAAGGATGCTCGATCTCCGGGCTCCTGAGCTGCTTCGGGTCACGAAACGACGGCCATCTCTGGTGGGGTTCCTCCGGGCATCTGCGACTCGCTCGGCGTGCCGGCAGGTGGGTGGGCCAAGGTTTCGATGCTCCCCACACGATCGCGTATGCATGCCCGGCGCCGAAGACCGCCCGGCAGGAAGAGCAAAGGAGTGAGGATGACGAGTTGGCGGCCGAGGAGCCCGTTGGCGATCTTTGCCGGGCTGGCGCTGCTGGTCGGGATTCTGGTCGCGGTGCCCGTTTCGGCAGGCGCCGAGGGCACGGCCGGGGGCGACACCTCGGTCGAGGAGTCCGAGCCCCGGACCGTGACCGTGCAGCCGGGCGACACTCTGCGCAGTATCGCCATGGCCCACCTGGGCGACGAGAACCGCTGGCCCGAGATCTACGACCTCAACAAGGGCGTGGTCCAGGCCGACGGAAGGGCGCTGACCGATCCCAACCTGATACGCGTAGGCTGGGTGTTCCAGATCGACCCGGTGACGTTCCCCATCGACTCGGCGGTGCGGGTCGGCACGCTCGACAACGGTTTCACCTACTACCTGCGGAGCAACGACCGTCCGGGCAAGAGCGTGACGCTGCGGCTGGTGGTGAAGGCCGGGTCGGCCAACGAGTCCGAACCGGGCCAGGGTTACGCCCATTTCCTGGAGCACGTGGTGTTCGAGGGCACCGAGGCCTACACGGCCGAGTCCCTGAACTCGACGATCCGGAGCCTTGGGGCGGAGTTGGGTCCCGACACCAACGCCTACGTCAGTTACGACCAGACCGTCTTCGAGCTGACCGTGGCGGCCGATCCCCGCGAGAACATCTCCACTGCCCTTCACGTGTTCTCGCAGATGGCCCACGCCGCCACCATCGACCCGGAGGGGGTGGTGGCAGAGCGGGGTGTGGTGCTCGACGAGCTCCGGTTCCGCGTCTCGGACAGCTACGGGTACGTCGGATCCGAGTTCGACCGTATCTACACCATGGGGACGGCCTACGAGGGACGGTGGCCGGGCGGCACGTTCGAGTCCGTAGAGGCGACCACGGCAGCCGACCTGAGGGCGTTCTACGAGACTTGGTACGTCCCGTCGAACATGGCCATCGTCGCGGTGGGCGACGTTCCACTGGACGAACTCCAAGCCCTGGTGGAGGAGCACTTCGGGCCGATCCCGGCCGGCGATGCCCCGCCGTTCTGGCTGCCGGTGGTCACGCCGGACCCCGAGCCCTCTTACCACGTGATCACCGACGAAGGCCAGGGCTTCTCCTACATCTCGCTGGACATCCCGATCCCGACGTCCGAGTCGGGGACGGAGGATGGGCAACGCCTGGGCCTGATGGACGCGCTCATCCAACTCATGGTCCTGAACCGTCTCGAGGATGCGTACTACCGCGGGGAACTGACCCAGGTCGACAAGCCCGACTTCAGCAGCTTCAGCCACGGTCGGGCCTTGCGCTTCTACGGGACCAACTGGCAGGGCGAGAACCTGGACACGGCCTCCGCCGCCTACTACTCGGTGCTGCTTACCGCCCAGGAGTACGGCTTCACCGACGTCGACCTGGCCATTGCGCGCGATGAACTGGTCACGGCGCTGGACCACGGGCTGGAGACCGCCGCCACCGTCACCGACCCGGCGTACGCGAACGCTTACGTCTCGCACTTCCTGTTCGGCGGCGACATCAGCGCCCCTCAGGACCGGCACGACCGGCTCACGGCGCTGCTCGGGGAGATGACGGCCGAGGAACTCACCGACCGCTACAGATGGATGATGGAGCGGTCCGCGCCGTTGGTGATCGCGGTCGGCCCCGACCCGGCCAGCGTGCCCACCACAGCCGACCTGGAGGCCGCCTTCGACGCGGCCGTTCCCCGCAGCGAGCCCCCGCCGGTGGAGCAGGGCATCGACGAGTTGCTGCCTCTCCCCGATCCGGTCGACCCGGTGGCAAGCGGACCGACCGGCGTGCTGGACGGCCACGAGTGGGAATTCGCCAACGGGGCAAAGGTGGTGTTCGTGTACTCCGACACCGTCGAGGCGACCGTGAGCCTCCGAGCCAGGGGTCTGGGCGGGTGGTCAACCCTCGAGCCCGGATCTGGGGCCCTGGCGCCAAGAGCGGTCGAGGCGGTGGCCGGCAGCGGCTTCGGCGACCTGACCAAGTCCCAGATCGACCGTTTCCTCGGCGAGAGCACCGCGTCGCTCAGCGCGTTGATCGGTGAGCGGACCGAGGGGTTCAACGGCAGCGCGAGCCCGGACGATCTCGAGACGCTATTCCAACTCATTCACCTGCTTGTCACCGCACCGAGGGTGGACGACCTCGCCTTCGATCAGGCTTTGAACAGCGCCGCTATCCGTACTCAACTGGCCGAGGTGAACCCGGCCTGGCAGGCATGGGTGGCATCGGCCGAGGCCCGTTTCGGACTCGAGTGGCACCGGCCGGTGGCTACCCGGGAGCAACTCGCCTCGATGACCGCCGAGTCGTTGCTGAACCTGTACACGCGCCGCCTCGCCGATGTGGACGACATGGTGGTGGCGGTGGTCGGCGATGTGGACGCTGAGATAGTCGAGCGCTTGGCCCGCCACTACATCGGGACGCTGCCGGCGGGTGAATCCGATACGTATGTCGACCGCCATCGACCCTTCCCAACCGGACTGGTACGGCGCGAGATACCGGTCAGCGCCGATGAGAGCGCGGTGATGCAGATGTCCTACGAGACCGAGAGCCCCGTGACCCCGTCGCTGAGGGTCAACGCCCACGTGCTCAGGGTGATCCTGGACAACCGCCTCACGCTGCTGGTGCGCGAGGAGTTGGGCGCCTCCTACGTCACGCAGGTGTCGATCAGTCCTGCCTTTGCTCCGCGGCCCACGGTGTACGCGGACATCGCGTTCACCTCGGACGCCGCCCGTCTCGACGACGCCCATGCCAGGACTCTGTCGATCCTGGCCGATCTGGTGGCGAACGGACCCACTGCAGAGGAACTCGATCAGGCCATAGCCGTGGCGCGGGC
The DNA here is from genome assembly GCA_028821235.1 of bacterium. NCBI lineage: Bacteria > bacterium. The sequence continues at coordinate 271 of JAPPGV010000073.1, read as the reverse complement.
TGACTACGACACGCCCAGCAACGCCAGGCTGCTCGGCGTGCTCACGAACCGTCTGTTTACCGACGATGAGAACCTCCTCACGCCTGAACGTTCCTTGGAGGAACTCGGGAAGGTAACGGCAGCCACCGTGCAGGCTCTGGCCTCCGACCTGTTCGATACGGAAGACCGGATCGAGATCGTCCGCATACCCACCGGGGCCGGCGGGCAGTACTGATGCACTAAGCCTGAATCCACCGATGGGCTTGCTGGGGGTGGTTCGGGAGGGTCGGTT